>JAPLLZ010000019.1 GCA_026387265.1 Candidatus Omnitrophota bacterium | reverse complement strand
TTTAGGATCAGTGATATCTAAACCGCAGACCACTTCATCAAAGTAGATGTCGATGCCGGCTTTCTTGAGGACCTTGAACACGTTTTTCGAGGGACTAGCAATTGCTAGTTTAATCCCCATTGTTTTAAGTTTCTTTATAAAATCAATGCTTCCCTCAAATATTTGTATTTCTGTATTGTCAAACACCGGACCTAATAAAATATTTCTGTAGTTGGCCAGGCCGCAGACTGTTGTACGGGTATTTATTCCAGGAACCCATGCGTCTTCTTGCTTATTACCCTGCTCAAGAGTAATTCCCCTTGACTTTAAAAAACCCTCTGTACCGACATAGCGGGACTTACCATTCACATAGGTCAGATAGTCTTCCCTGGTAAATTCATTAAACTGGCTGTTATTACGCTCTGCTATCATCTTAAGATAAGTATCGAAGACTGTTTTCCAAACAATAAAGTAGACTTCAGCCGTTGAGATTAACACACCATCTAGATCAAAGATTACGGCTTTAAACTTAGAATCAGATAACATCTCCTTAATATGCCTGTCATTAATAAGGTTATGCGATACTACAACTATATTATTGACCCAGTTTATAGGCTCTGAGCTACTGTTATTTTCGGTATAAACTAATTTTTTAATCCTATAATCTAATTCCCAGAAATAACTACCAAAGCGCGGAATTTCTTTTTCCCCAACAAGGGAAAGTTCTTTCCAATTATCGATAATCTTACTTATATTTTCTTCATTAAATCTTCCTTCTAAATCTTCCCTGATCAGAAAAACTCCAAACTCAAATTTTTCTCTATTCTTTAGATGAACAATTAATTTAAAGTTTTCTCTATCTTCATCTTGATTAACGTATTCCATTTTGATTTTAGATACATCATTTAATGAAATATCTAAACCAAACAGGTTTTTAAAAGTGTCTTCTATAAAATATTCATTGTTTTTAATGCCTCTCTCGATAATCCTAAAATCTTCATCAATGTCTGCCCGTAAGAAAAGATTAGCGATTTTTTCAAAATCCTTAGGAGTTATAAAACCAGTATCAAAAAGAACACAAATCGCATCTAAGGCTTTTCTTCTGATTACCTTAGACTTAAAATATCTAAAATCTACTAAACTGGATATCTCGTAATCTTTTATCTCTTCCGGAGACTCTACGGCTTTCTTACAGAGATTAAGGTTAATTGTAAACGAATCCATTATTTCTCTAAATCTTAAATCTCCGCTTACCCTTTGCCAGATTAACTGATAACTTAATGCCTTTTCCAATTCGGGATAAATATCAAATATATTGGAATCTGTAAGCTGTATAGCAATAGTTGAACGCGATAATGCCATTTCGCTATAAGGAATCATATTTATGCTTTTTACTTTCTTATCGTTATCAAGAGATATATGGATGGCGGAAACGTCTAAGTCTTGCTTTACGTTTTCAAAATTATTGCCTCTGATAATAAGGTAGAGATCATCTTTTTTGTATAAATAGGCAACTATTTTGTCTGAATAAAAAATAATTTTTTCATCACGTAAAATTTTAAGCCACCCGTTTGAAAATATATTACCTATTCGCTGCCATGTTGCTGGATCCTTCCGGCAAATGTCTGAAGCAGGCCTTGCATCATCCACCATACACTTTAAACTGAAACGCTGTAGGCCGTAGATATTTATTTCTTGCGCAATCCTGGTTGCCTTAATCTCCCCTAAAGATTGTTTTATTATTTCTGCAGCGTTGATTAACGATGTGGTATTTTTACGTAAAACAAAGATACCATTGCCGTCAAGTTTACTTTGTATCTCTCTCTGGAAATACCCGTAACGGATCATACCGTCTAAATCCCTTAAAGCTCTAATTACACTTTGATACCATACAAAAACATCATCATATTTATCTATTAAAGCAATGCTTCGTTCTAATTCGGGAACTTCGTTAAAATCAAAAGCCATGCTTTTATATTGCCTATCGTAAGCTATTAACCTTATAATTCTATCGAGGAGCTTATACCTGAACATTTCCGGAAGAACCTGGATTTCCTCTTTTGTAAGAGGGTCTATACGATTATATTCCAAAATCAGTTTTTTTGCGTTTGGTAGATCAAATCTACTGCTCTCATCTGTATGAAGTTTTACCATAGGCGCTAAATCGCAAATTCTAGCCTCCTCTCTCATATGTTCCCAATCGAATAATCCCACTATATTGTCGCCGTCAAAGACAACCTGAGGAGGATGAAAATCACCATTTATCACAGTCCTAGGCAGAGAAGAATAAAATGGCGTTAAATTATTTTTGAATAAATCTATCTGGCAAATTATGAAATCTATATTTTCCAATACAAATCTTTCACCCCGGGAGTATCTATAATGGCTGTCATTAGATTTTTTGCTCCTTACAATCTTCTTTAATTCCATCAATCGATCTCTAAAAGAAGCAACACTTAAAATCGAACCTGGCCTATAATTCCTCTCGAAAAGAGGCCTATCTTTAGAAAAAATATTATGAATACTAGCTAATAATCCAACTAAATTTTTTAGGCGCTCATCGGTAAGGTTTTCAAAACTGCCCAATTCTCCTTCTTTGTATTCATATAAAAGATAGCAAATATCACTTTTTTGACTGATAAAATCGTCTTCCTTTATCGCAGAACCCTTGGTTTTCTTTGATATAATTCTTGCAACAGGCAAATTCTCCTGCGCCAAACCATTGATAACCGCAACTTCATGTCTGGCTGCTTCAAGAGTATCGAAAAATAAATCCTCTCTTACATATCTGACAACATATTTACCTAAAGAAGTACATACGATATAAAATTTCCTATGGATGCCATGTCCTTTTTCTAATGGTGATATCTCTAGTATTTTTCCTATATCATAATTATTTAATATAGAAAAAACGTCTTCCGGAATATCTTCTGTTTGATTACCTTTGGCATCTTTATGAATCGTTGAAGAAAAGGAAAAGAGCCCCTGCTCTCTTTCCTTATTCTCCTGGTGCGTACGATTAAACTTTAAAGTTGCTCCTATTTCATGAACTAATGAAGCGGTTCTTTGGAAGGAGATATTGTATTCAGGATAGAGATTTGAAAGAAGGAGGTATTCGATATCTTCTTGATCAATGTAAGTAGTAGCCAAGAATCCTTCTAACGGTCCCGCCCTGATCAAGCCAGCCTTAGCCAAGTACTCCAGGTAATCGGCCATAGCAGTTTCATTGATGGAGCACAGGTAGGCTAGAGCCTGGGCGACTTCAGTTGAATCGACTGATATGACCTCGAACTTGTTGAGGTCATGGCGGGATACTTCACCATTAACTGTTTCTCTGGTAGACACGGGCTTGCTCGGAAGAGGACGGGAGGAATCAAATAATTTGTTATCTAATAGAGATATCAATTTTTCTATCGAAATAGTTTCTTTTATGCTACCATCGGGAAGAATCTCAGGTAGGGGAGCTTCATCCAACGGAATGGAAAATACTCTTTTGTATACCTCATTTTTAGCCAAGAGCCTAATTCGCTTAGAATTAAGACCCAAAAATGCTTCTTCCATCTCTGAGATATCTACACTACCAAGTAATTCCTCCATCTGAATATCGCTAAGGTGTATATATTTCGGCCGCAGAATAGCTCTATAAAACTCTAAAATGACCAATACATAAGCCGCCATATGAGTCTGTGAACCCTCAGCAAACCTTATTCTTCTACATAATTCCATTAGATGTTCTTTCGACAAATCAGAAAAAGTTATCGCTGCCATAGATCCTGAAAACTCTTTGGCCAAAGATAACCAATACATCGACTCTCCAACTCCTCCAGCCTTGAGTGATCTATAAACAAAACCGTTATTATTAAGAATATTTTCTACGGCCCTAGAGTTTATTTCCATCGAATTATCTTCTAAGAAAGTTGATGATGAAATACCGAGCGTTTCGATTCCTTTGGCTCTGTCAATTACATGCCTTAGTTCTTCATAAAATATATATTTACAAACATCCCCGACATCTTGGTTATTTAATACCGCTTTATTTATATGCACTAAATTGATGCCAATAATATTACCTAGTACAAAAGCAGGTGAGAGAATCCCCTTGAGAGGTTTCAGAATATAGGTAAAAATAGAATTCCCTTTATAATCAATAACTGCTTCATTTATAATCTGTGCTATAGATACATGTTGATCTGGGCTAAAATCTAAAATCTTGCCTAATGGAATAAATAACTTTTTGTTCAACCAATAGATAAATCCTGTGAATCTGTCTGTAAAAAGTGTTCCTCGATATATACTTTCTTTTATTTTATTAGGTAAAAATTTATCGAGATTATCGAAATAAAGAACATGACTTAAAATTTCTTGGCGCCTCTTGTTTCTTGTTTGTTCATTAAGCGAAGAGTATTCTTTTAAAAATGAGTAAAGATTTTCAAGTAATATGTCCACCGAGGCTGGGTTTAAGAAACTTCCCCAGAGCTCCTCTTCTCTTTTATTGTTCTCTAAATGGCTGAGATTAAATAGTGCGGTTGCACCGATTTCATGGATTAAGGAAGTAGTCACTTCGACAGTAGAGTTATAAGCAGGATATTTATTGCTTAAAACAATACTTTCTTGACCCACGGCACGGATAAGACCGGCCTTGGCCAAGTATTCTAAGTAATCTGCCATAGCTGTTTGGTTGATAGAACGCAGGTATGCTAAAGCCTGGATTACTTCACAAGAGTCTACTGTGATAGTTTCAAATCTATTTAGATCATGACTGGCTACTTCTGCATTTACCTCTTCCCTTGTCGGCATAGGCTGGCCGGGAAGAGGACGCGCCTCATCTTCTGGTTCAGAAGATTGTTTATTCTGTATTGCCTCATATGTCTTAATTACTAATTCTGGGTGTTCTGTCAATTTACGCTTTGCATCAATACTGGCAACAAGAATACGCCCCATGCAATCAACAACACTACCGAAGAAAAGAAAACTAGAAGGTTCTCCAACCTCTACCCTTTCGTTATAAATAGTAATAATTAAAACAGAGTAAATATCTTCTTCATAATTCAAAAGTACGCCAAACGGAATAGACTTTTCTTTCAGTGTATTCAAATATCTTCCGACAATACTATTTAACCCTGCAAGAGAAGACGAAGTAAATACTTTGGCTTTACAATACCAACCGGACAGTTTAAATTCTATAACACCTTTTTCTTCACCCAGTTTTTCAAGCTTTATATTTCCTTCTTTTAAATAATCAAAAATTGACAATTTTTCTCTAAAGATATGTGCATGAAAATGCGGCACACTCGCACCTGCTTGCAGTGAATGCATATTCATTGAGAATTTACTGCCCAAGGCTTTTCTAAAAATTAAACAATCGTTTATTCTTAATGAAAAATCCTGTTTTAAAATATCATCACTAATAAAGAGCACATGATAGCTTCCCCATGGTAAAATATTTACTGCCAATTTATATATATGTTCACCGATCTTTACCTTAAATAAAATCCCATCAGGCCTTAACTTAGTACAAAATACACACTTTGCAGGATCATCCGGATGCGCCCCTTCTGTAGGCCTGCTCACATTTCCATATTTCCCACGCCAAGGACAATACATAAGTTCTACATTTAATGAATCCTGAACGCCTGATTCCAAAGAAGCCGGTACCTTAATAACCAAAGGATCCACCACCATATTTTGTTCATAGTAAAGTTCCGGAACAAGCGGTGTTTTATTTTTATAAGATTCTTCAATAACCTCTTCGTACCTTTTCTCGATTATTTCTCCTAAATATCCTTCTGGAGTATTCTCGTCAATACTTATAAACATCTCTGCGGTAATTCCTTTTTCTTGTTGATTTGCTACTACATCCTCAAAAAGGTTACCTTTGAATAATTCTTCCAATTCTTTATATCCCACGCCTTCCAAATCTTTTACTACCATATCTGCCCTACCAAGAAGCCCGGCATTATCCCTATCTATACCTATACACACAAACAAACCATCCTTTGCTGCCTTAACCCCTGCCTGGGCATCTTCAAAAACAACACACTCTTGCGCTCTTAAACCAAGCTCAAAAGCAGCTGACAAGAAAGCCTCAGGATATGGCTTACCCTGATGAATAATATCACCGGTTACTATAGTATTATTGAACTTATTTAATACTCCGCATTTCTCCAGAATAGGCAAGGTTCTTTCCCTGCTGCCTGAAGAAGCAACAGCTATTTTCATGTTTCTTTGGCATAGCTCATCTATTAATTTTACTGTATCAGCAAAGGCTTCTACTCCTTTTTCCTCTATTAATCTAACGTAGGTGCTGCTTCTTTTAGCCAAAATAGCGTTAATATCTCCTTTAACAAGGAATAATTTATCCAATACGTCTTTACCACGAACACCAGCCATATATAATACAAAAAACTCCCTGGTTAATTTTATACCTTGCTCCCTAAGTATCTCTCTCCACGCTTCAAAATGAGCCCACATTGTATCTGCAATGACGCCATCATTATCAAATATCGCCCCTTTAAAGGAAACTGGGCCAAAAAGGCTATCTTCCAGTTGTGTTAATTTCCTTTCGTATGTACGGTCAAGTTTTATACCAAATACTCCTATCCAGTTATGATAAGCAAGGAGTTCATCCTGATGGGCTCTAAAATTGGCGATGCTGGGAGCTTGGGCATTATCTTCATTCTTATCTCCCTGGTAGTGGACTGTTTCATGTCTGAAGATATCATTAACAAAGACTTGGAAGGCAAAGGTGGCATGAGTGCCTTTTCTATACGGGGGAGCGCGTGCTAAAAGTTCTTTTAAGATATCAATACGGCAGAGTGTTTCGTTGTATTCAGAGACTCTACCTGAAACTGTTGAGTCAACAAAAACATAGTCTAAACCAAAGGCAGCCTTGGCGGCTTCAAAGTAGTTCTCTGCAGCCTCTTCCTTTGACTTGGGAGCATCAGGAATAATAAAGTTGTCTCTGAGGCGGGCAGAGTAAGGATTGGGGATAGATTCAGAACTTCTCAAGTCCAACACTAAAGCTAACATTTTTTGTGCGCCTTCCGGCCCGGTTATCTCAGAAACAACCGCAGGAGCGCTTACTTTTAATCCCTCCTGCTGTTTATCACCAACACAGATCACCAAACCAATACCTTTATTACCCACAGAGGTATCATCTCCTTCATCTCCAAACCAATCAGCAATATAAACAATATTATTAGGAAGTATACCTAATTTACCTGCCATATCTATTCCATATCCTTTATCTATGCCTTCGTCGACAATATCTATTGATGTCCTGCCTCCTAACCTAATATTTACTACTACCCCCTCATCACGCAACCGTTTATTAATAAATTCTATAATCTTTTTTCTATCGTTTCCCAAACAAAAATGATAATAATCACCTTTTTCTTTGAGGGAAGCATGCTTCCCAATCACCTGAAGGACAATTTGGGTTCCTCTGTCTTCTATAAATTCCTCTTCAGGATATAATCCTTCCCCTCTGTACTTCTTAGCCAGTTCCACAAGCTTAAACTCTTTCACTACCTCTGTTAAAACTTTTCTAATCTCATTTCTGACGCGCGTCTCCAAACAAAACTCAAATTTACTCACATATTCTTCTACGAGCTCATTATATTCAAAAACTTTGGTTCCGGTATCGGGCATAATATATAAATTATTAAATATCCCCCTTATTTCATTCGGTACCAACCAGAATAATTTTTCTAAAACCAGCTTATCAATACTTTCCTTGGAATTAGTCGAAAGAATGATTACCTTGATTCCTTCTGTAAGCGCCTCGACAATAAAATGCGCGTTTATATCTGATATGATTTCACCCGGAGACACTAATGTTGAATCCAAGTCAAACACCAAGGTTAGATCCTTGCTTTTTAACAGGTCTAAATAATTCTTCAATTCTTTTCTTCTCCGATGTATTGATAATTTCTTTTTATCCTCAGACAGCCCGGAAGAAGCCCGATATTTATTCTTATACAACTTTCCAGTATCCTGCTGCCAAATAGCATTCATAAATAAAGTATCCAAAACAATATGCTTAGTGGCATTATGGGTCTCCGTAAATTTTTTCTTCACCAGATCAACCAATACTTCGTTTCTCGTCATACCCCTAGAGCCACCTTCTCTTAGCGGTATAGTATCTCTTATTAATCTTCTCTGAAGACGCTTACAATCATCCTGGAATACCGTTCCTATATATATATCTATCTCCTCTCTTATTTCATCGTAAACTCCCATAAAAGGACATTCTAATATTAAAACTTCTAAATTAGGCCCGAGAAATTCCTCTTTTCTATCCTCTTTGGTATTCTTACGCGTACTAAACGGTGTAGAAATAATTCCCCCTTCCTTCAAGCACCTAATAGCACTTAAATAATTATACATACTATACATACCACAGCCTTCCAGATGATATATTCTCCCTTCTTCCAGAGTAGTTTCAAATCTGAATCCTTCGCCAGGATGCAAATAGTTATCTGAACTTAATGCCCCTGAACTAATACCATTCTTATAAAGCGACCTCTGCAAATCATCGGCAAGGGTAGTAGTCCCGGATGAAGAAGCACCCATAATCCCCACTACAATACATTTTTGAGAAGGCCTCTGCAATCTCAAAAAGTTAATCTCTTCCGTAAGATAATCTACTAAACCACTATCCAACACAGAAACTATCTCTTTAGACAACTTACCAACCTCTTCGTTTATTGCCTTTTTCTTGGTGAGATGTTTTTCTCCTTTTTTCTCTTTCCTTAACTTATTTATCCTTTTGTGCTTTGCCCTAATACTAGTTTGATCTTCTTTGGTATAACCAGCTATCAAACTTTCTTCCGTAAAATTGCTTTTCATCTCTTCAAAATCGTTGATATCGGCTGGTAAGAATAAAAGCTCTGTTTCGCCTTTTGTATCAATATAATCCCATGCCAACACATATTTCTTATTTTTCCTAGTCAAGCTTTGCTTTATAGAATTATTTATGGCCCCGGCATTCTTCAGCTTTCTGCTTATCCTTACAATATCGCTTATACTTATATTATGCCTCTTTAAATCAGCCTGTCTCATAAGAATGGTCTCTAGTTCATATCGATACCAGGGAATAATATGCTCTGGCTTTTCCAGAGGCAATTGGCCTCCCATATTGCGTTCTAATTTACTAAGAATTTCATAAATACAACTCTTGAATCCTTCGGAAGGATCCCTGCGGACATCATATATCGACAACAAATAATAGAAATATTCCATATTCCTATTTTTGTATGCATCTAGCAAACAAAACAGATCCATATCGGTAACACCCCTTATCCTGGCTGCACGGGTAGAGAAAAGGAAAGAATGCAAAGAAGCTAATGTATGCCTATTAATACCCATCAGGTTGGAAAGAAAATTTTCAATATAAAGATACACAACTATTTGGGTCAATATTATTATCTTATCAAAAAACACCTCTACTCCATCAGATAATTCATAAGTAGTATTGGTATCCAGGATAGTATATAGCCCTTTTGTAATATGGATATAGTATGTACCGCAATCCTCTGATAAGAAAGAAACCAAACCCATTGGCTGGCCGGCTACAGGATAAAGGGTATCATTTAAATCATCAATCCTAAGTTTAATATTTTTGCTACATAGCAACTCAAGCAAATAATCGTACACAACTCCAACGCGATTAATTTTAATATAATTAGTAACTTCTCCAGAGATATCTTCAATTTTATAGGGTAGAGCTTGTTTCTTAAAATTGTTTATGTACTCCCGTAAATCAATATCCTGAATCCCGGGCGACTTCTTAGCAAAAAGGTCATACCTTAACGATGGCTTCGCAGGCAATTCCATTACCTGCGACTTATTGACTTCAAGTATTCTGCAAAGTTCATCGTAAAAGCTACCGAGGCTGGTGTCAATAAATGCATCATAATTGGCTAAAAGCGACTCCAAATAAACTCTATTCCCTTGTCCTAAAGCATGTTCCAGGAAAAATAGGTTCAGATCGCTGATTCCTTTTTCTTTTGCTTTGTTGGTAGCAAAGAATATCTCCTGCAGACATCCAAACCTATGCATGTAAACCCCTTTTAGCGGAGGCTCAAAAGTTTCCGTAACCTCATGGATTAACGTTTGAGTTAAAAACTCTATTCCTTTTTCCTTAAATTCTGTTATTTCGCACGAATTATTCTTCGTATCATATAACGCTACAGCACACATATCCAATACGGCTTTTGTTATATGGACAGCATAATATTTAAACTGATACGCTTCACGTTCCTCTTTCCCTAATAAAGCAAAATCTCTGCCATCGATTTCATCACAAATTTCTTGCGTAAGATTATCTTTCTTGCAATAAACACTAACAGTAAAACTCAGTATTCCCGCCAATGCCTCTTGACGGGGATACAAAAATGGGTCGTTGGAGAATGAGCTAATATCATCGATTACAAACCTTATTTTGCCTTTAAGTAAATAGTTCTCTATAATCTTGGTGTAGTCAATGAAAGAAATATTCTTCCTAATCCAATCAATAATTTCTTCGGGTATCCTGGGAATCTCATAAGAATGTGCTTTATTTTCTTTTACCTTATTCAACAAATTAGTGAGTTCTCCCCATGCCAGCGCCGGAGTCCCCGGGGCTCTCTTAGTAATCGCAGCATCTTTATTAAAAATAAATTCCTTCATTTTTTCTTTATAAGTATTAATCAACCTAGTAGCTCTACACCCCACTGATCAAAGCTAAAGACATTCCAGATAACCCCTTGCACGAAGATCTTGTGTTCGTACATGGCAATAAGGGTGCCCAGGTTCCTGGGAGTAAGCTTCTTCATTAATATGGAGTTGGTAGGACGATTCCCCTGGAAAACCTTGTGAGGTATAAGTTCTTCCATCTCTTTCTTGCTCATCTCTTTCTTGCCCTGCTGCCTGCGTTTTTCATTCTCCTTCTCCAGATCTTCCCTTACCTCTTGGGCTGTTTTGCCGCACATCAGGGCTTCGGTCTGGGCAAAGTAGTTGGAGAGAAGGATCTTGTGCTGCTCATCCAATTCCTCTTTTAATTCCGGATCCTCATCCATCCCTGGAGCCTCATTCCTCTGAGCGAAGGCGATAAAATCTGCCAGGATCATTACCATACCCTGATGAAGCAGCTGGAAGTAGGAGTGTTGGCTGTTGGTGCCGGGCTCACCGCAGACCACCGGGCAAGTGGTGTAATTTACGGGCTTGCCGTTACGGTCGACGTATTTGCCGTTTGATTCCATTTCAGCCTGCTGGAAGTAAGCTGCCAGGCGATCCAGGTACTGTTCGTAAGGCAGAAGCATTTGGACTTTAGCGCCGAAGAAGTTGACATACCAAATACCCAACAATGCCATAACCACGGGGATATTGCGCTCAAAAGGAGTATCGCGGAAGTGACAGTCTGCCTCATAGCCGCCGATCAAGAGCTCCTTGAAGTTATCGAATCCGACGGTACAGGCAATCGATAGCCCGATCGCCGACCAGAGAGAATACCTTCCGCCTACCCAATCCCAGAACTCGAACATATTAGCGCTGTCAATACCGAAGTGCTCGACAAGTTCCTTGGCGGTAGAGACAGCCACAAAATGCTTCTTGATATACTCCTTATTACGGGCCTTCCTCAGGAACCAGGTACGGGCGGTCATGGCGTTGGTGATGGTCTCCTGGGTATTAAAGGTCTTGGAGGCGATGATAAACAGGGTGGTTTCAGGGTCAAGGCGATTGGCCCTTATGACCTTGGCGATATGGCTGTCCCCGACATTGGAGACAAAATGCACTCTCAAGTTCTCGCGCGCGCCGTAGGCAGCCAGGGCTTGAGTTACCATAACAGGGCCCAGGTCGCTACCGCCGATGCCAATATTGACTATATCAGTGATAGGCTTGCCGGTGTACCCCTTCCATTCGCCTGAGATTACCTTCTCTGAGAAGCGCTTGATCTGTTCCAAGACGCGCCTTACTTCGGGCATTACGTCTTTGCCGTCCACATAAATCGGCTCATTTGACTGATTACGAAGCGCAGTATGAAGCACCGCCCTCTTTTCGGTACCGTTGATCTTGGCGCCCGTAAACATCGCATCAATCGCCTCAGACAGGTGCGTTTCCTCTGCCAGCTCAAGAAGTGCCTGCATTACTTCTTCGTTGATCAGGTTCTTGGAGTAATCCAGGAACATCTCGTTATAACCCAGGGAGAATTTCTCGGAACGGCCAGGGTCAGATGCAAACAGCTCGTTCAGGCTGGTCTTCTTCATGCGGCGGGCCAGGGCTCTTAGTTTTTTCCAGGCGAGAGTCTTGGCAGGGTTGACTTTGGGGAAGACTAGGTCAGGATTACTTTGCCTCTTGGAGGATGGGCCACAGAAGGCTTCTATTTTATCCTCCATCATACTCTTATAGACGGTAATAAGCTTAGTAGTAGAAGAATCATGTCCGATGATCTTAGATTTAAGATCAAGCAACGGCAGGATCAGCTTAGCCAGCACCTTTCCAAGCTCTACACCCCACTGATCAAAGCTAAAGACATTCCAGATAACCCCTTGCACGAAGATCTTGTGTTCGTACATGGCAATAAGGGTGCCCAGGTTCCTGGGAGTAAGCTTCTTCATTAATATGGAGTTGGTAGGACGATTCC
>JAPLLZ010000056.1:10909-12029 GCA_026387265.1 Candidatus Omnitrophota bacterium | reverse complement strand
GATTTTTCTCTGAAGCCAATAAAAGGTGAAGAGGGTGAGGTTAAATGGTTAATTCCCGAAGGCCGCGATATTACTGAGCGCAAGAAGATAGAAGAAGAAGCTCAAGAGCGTTTAAGGAAATTGGAAATTTTCTATAAAGCCAGCATGGATAGGGAAGAACGGATTATCGAGCTGAAGAGAGAAATTGAGAGCTTGAAAAATAATTTAAAGAAATAACTTCAGTATTCAACTTTAATACTCTCCCTGCGGGATTTAGTCTGGGGCTACATAAGTGATTTTAAGGAAGGGAGTAACAAGATGAAAAGAAAAGTATGCTTATCCGGATTATAGCTATTTATTCCAAGTATATCACTTGGCAGCAAATCCACAGTAAATTGAACTCTCTTCATCTCACACCCCGTAACAGAAGCCAGTGTCTTGACTATACTTAAGGGAATTTGAGACCAGGGATATGATGCTTTCCGAGATTCAGTCTGCACCGCAGGAGTTTGATGTGATCGTTGCCACAGATGTTACCCTTCCTTTGCTAAGCCAATATAAGCTCCTGGCGGAATTAGATCTAACCAAAATACCTAATCGTAAATTTATTAAAAAAGAATTCAGGAATATTCCTAGTGATCCCCAGGGTAAATATGGACTGATAAATACTTGGGGAACTACAGGATTTGTAATTAACACCAATTTTGTGCCTGCTGATACGGACAGTTGGGCGGTATTGTGGGATAAGAAGTATAAAGGAAAAATCGCACTTTTGGATGAATGCCGTGAGGCGATGACTGCGGTGTTGAAATATTCGCATTTTTCGCTCAACACCACAAATCATCAAGAGTTGGAGATTGCTAAAGAAAATGTCCTGTTGCTTAAAGATAATCAAGTGCAATTCGCAGATACGCTGGGTAATTTAGAAAAAGTTAAGAGCGGTGAGCTCTGGATTGCCCAGGTATATGGCGGTGATGTGGCTACTTATGCCAAGGGCAGAAAAGACATCAAGTATGTCTATCCTAAAGAAGGGTTTACTATTATTGTGGATAATCTGGTAATTAGTGCTGATAGCGCGCACAAAGAAGAAGCGTATCAGTTAATTAATTTTTTCCTGGAACCTAAGAATGCGGCGCTAATT
>JAPLLZ010000056.1:0-10899 GCA_026387265.1 Candidatus Omnitrophota bacterium | reverse complement strand
CTAACACATTCTCTTACCCCACGGCTGTAGAAGCAGAAGCTTTTATTGATAAAGAAAATTTTAATAATCCGGTAATTTTTCCTCCTAAGGACGTATTGCTTAGAGGCGAGTTTATTCAGGATTTGGGAGAATCTGAGGAAGAGTATATAATGATATTTAATTTACTTAAGCGGGGAAAGGTATAAAAATTATGAAGCTGAGAAAAAGCTTGTATGTAAGAACCTTTCTATTTTTTATAATAGTGGCGTTCCTGCCGCTATTTTCCGCTTCTTTTCTTTTTTATTCTCATGTTCAAAAAAATACCGATAATTTGATTAAGCAAGATACCTCGAATTTAATTGATGAACTTAAGATTATTGTGGAAGATAAGATTGTTGAAGATGCTAAGCACTTAAAGCTACTTGCTGAAAGCCATACTATACGTTCAGGCAATATTTCTATCGAAGACAAAACTCAGGAAATGCGGAAAATTAACGAACTCTTTGGAACATTTGATGATATCGCATTACTTGACCCCGAAGGTGTTATTTTAGCTTCTCTTAAATACGATTTCACGGGAGACTGGAAGTATAAGAAATGGTTTAAATCTGCATTGGAGGGAAGACTGACAGTTTCTCCGGTGCATATTATTGCGCATCCAACGAGATTTGTGGTTGTAGTAACTTCTCCGGTATTCGATAGCCGGGGAAAGGTAACTGCCGTGCTTGCGGGCCGAATTAGATTAGAGAATATTTGGGATATTATTGATAGGATTAAGATCGGCAAAACAGGGTTTATTTTTATTACTGATGCAAGTGGAAAAATCATTGCTTTCCCGGATAAAAACCAGATTTTATCTAAGATGATGCCTGAGAATCTTAAAGCAGAATTAGTTAATAACGAATCCGGAATAATCGAATTTGTTGATAAACAGAATGCTCCCAAGATTTGTTTTTATTCAACCATAAAAGGAAACCCGAAATATACGACAGAGCCTTGGCGCATCGGGATTATTCAGGATAGAGCAGAAGCCTATGCGATTATTAATAAGATGGTAACGCAATTAGTGCTGATTGTAGTCGTATGTATCCTGTTAATATTTACTTTGGCGTTTATCGTGGCTGCTAAAATAGTAAAGCCGATTAAATCTCTGGCGGTTGCCACTGAAGCAGTTGCGCGGGGCAATTTGAATGCCAAGGTACAAGTTGTTTCAAAAGATGAAATCGGCGAGTTGGCTATTGCGTTTAACAAGATGATTGGTGATTTATCAAAAGTAACGGTTTCGCGGGATGATTTACTTAAAGAGATTGTTGAACGTAAGAAAGCAGAAGAAGAGTCGGTAAAAAGTGAAAATAAGTTTCGTGTTCTTTTTGAGAGTTCTCTTGATGCCATTACGACTTTAGAACCTCCTTCTTGGAAGATTACTTCCGGGAACCCTGCTATAGTAGTGATGTTTAAGGTAAAGGATGAAGCGGATTTCATTTCCCATGAATTTTGGGATTTTTCTCCTGAGTATCAGCCAGACGGGCGCGTTTCTGCTGAAAAAGCCAAGGAGATGATTGAGATAGCCTTGCGCGATGGATCTAACTTATTTGAGTGGTTACATAAGCGGCTTGATGGCGAGGAATTCATAACTACTGTGTTATTAACTAAGATGGAATTGGCCGGCAAAACCATATTCCAGGCAACAGTCAGGGATATTACTGAACGCAAGAAGTTGGAAGAGGAAGCGAAGCGGCATTTACACGAATTAGAAATTTTTTATAAGGTAAGTGTTGGCAGGGAAGAGCGGATTATTGAGCTGAAGAAAGAAATCGGTAATTTGAAAAAAGAATTAGGGAAATAGCTTTCAGTTTTGTTAGTAGTAACCTGCGAATAATCTGCAGTTTGAAATAAATAAATCACAAGGTTTTATTCTTTCGGCTTACTTAATAATTTCTCTGGCTAAAATATAATAAATACCTATATATAGCGGGAATTCCTTTTTAGTTTTTGTGTACGAAAATTATCCCGAACGTAGCGATGGGGAGATAATTCTTGCGTCAATATACTAAGAGCTATATAATTATTAATAATCGCATTAACATAGAGTTGGCAGAAAATTTTAGCGGAGACGGTAATAATGGCAAAGAGCTTAAAAAAATCAAAAGCATCTGTTGACTCCACCCGCAAAGAAACCATCCGGCGTAAGGATATACAGAAGAAATTGAGCCAGGCTTTAAAAGATACAGCAAAGCTTCGCCGGATTATTAAGAACGCCGCCAATGATAATCGAAAAATTAAAGAAGAGTTGGAGAGTAGTTTAAGAAAATTGAAAGAGGCGCAAGGCCAGCTGATCCATGCTGAAAAGATGGAGGCAGTAGGCAGAATGGCCAGTGGAGTTGCGCATGAGGTAAAGAATCCTCTGGGAATTATCCTTCAGGTTATAAATTATTTTGAAGAAGAGTTACCTGCGGAGCAAAAGAATAATCATCAGATGCTTCAGATGATGAAAGATAGCGCAAAAAGAGCGGATAAAATTGTGCGTACTATGCTTAGTTTTTCCAGAGCTGAAGAATTAAAAACAGAATTGCAGGATGTTAACGTTATAATTGAAAGTTCGATTGAATTGGTGCAGCATAAACTTAAGCTTAATTCCGTAGAACTTGTTTATCAACTAGAAAAAGGCCTGCCGCAGTTGCTTGTAGACACAGGTAAGATTGAGCAAGTGTTTGTTAATTTATTTAATAACGCGGCGGATGCCATGCCCAAAGGAGGCAAGCTTTTTATCCGCTCTTATTTAACAGAATTAAAAACACCGAAAAGCAAAATTGGAAACCGGGAAAATGATATTTTTAAATTGGGTGAAAAGGCGATAATGGTAGAGGTTGAGGATACCGGTGAAGGGATAGGCGAAAGTATTATTAATAAAATATTTGACCCATTTTTTACCACCAAGAAACGAACGGAAGGTACAGGTCTTGGGCTTTCGGTTGCCAAAAGTATCATTGAAATGCATAAAAGTTTAATCGATGTGGAAAGCAAGAAGGGGCAAGGCACAAAGTTTACTATTACATTTAAGCTGCCCGATGGAAGGAGTTAATGTGGAAAAAATAAAAGTGATGATTGTGGATGATGAAGAAGACTTTCTTAAGATCACTAAGATTAATTTGGAAAAAACAGGCAGATATGAAGTTAAAACTATGCCGGATGCTGCGGATATTGTCTTGCAGGTGAAATCATTTTCTCCCGATATTATATTACTGGATATTCTTATGCCCAGGATGGATGGGGCGGAAGTGTGCAAGTTGCTCAAGAAAGATTCTGTTGGCGGGCACATCCCTATTGTGACACTTTCGGCGTTGGATACGGATAAAGACAGGCAGGTAATGTATAAAATGGGAGTAGTTGATTTTCTGGCAAAGCCGGTAGAAAAAGACGAAATTATCGCGAAAATTGAAGAGGTGTTGCAACGCAAATGAAATACGTAAATTCTGATACAAAAGAACTATTGGAAAAATACAGATTAGCCGGGAAAATCCGTTTTTTAAGCTTCCTGTTACTTTTTCTTTTTCTGCTGTTGATGAAATCTTTCGGTGGTTATGCTTATCTTAACCCTGCCTTTATTGCGCTTATGCTTATCGAGGCGATCGTGAATCAACCATATCTTTTTCTGGTAAACCGGGTGAATATGCGTAGGTTCCAATATTATCAGATGATCACGGATATTATTGCCATTTCCTGGATATTATACTATATGGGCGGGTTAGAAGCACCGATTGTGAGTATCGCATATTATGTAGTAATTCTTTGGGCCGGAGTTGCTTCTACTACCCAGGCAGTTTTTTTTGCCGTAATTACATCATCCCTTCTATTGTTGCCCTGGAGTATTTTGGGTTTTTGCCATTTGTATCTAACTACGGTTATAAAATGCCGCTGCCGCAGGTAATCAGCTTGTTGATTGGCAATACTTCATTTTTGTTTGCCTTTGGATATTTTAGCGCGTATTCTTCTGCGGTTATAAAATTACTGCAAAGAAAAAGGCAGGAGGAAGCACTGCGCAGCGCCCATAAGATTATTGCTACAGGTTACCTGGTCGGCCGGACTGCCCATGATGTATTGAATAATATTGTAAGCGCTAAAGGGTATTCAAAATTATTATTAGATCCGTCTATTTCTGATGTAGATAAACGCGAAATGGTGAATGCAATTGAGAAATTACCGGATTTAGTAAATCGATTAGGGAAATTTTCGCAGGAGTCACCGCGGGCATTTGAACCTACCGATATACATAAGACGGTGGAAGATGCTTTAGAATTGACCAATCCTATTGTGCGGTATTCAAAAATGTCGGTAGAAAAGGCTTTTGCTGCAGATGTTCCGCTGATAATGGCTAGCGGCAGTGAATTGGAGGAAGTTTTTGTAACGTTTATTCTTAATTCTTTTGACGCAGTGACTAAAGAAGGAAAATTTATTATTCGGACTAATTATGTAAAAGAAAATGGAACGGTCAGAATTATTTTTTCTGATACCGGCAGCGGGATCAGCCGCGAAAATCTTAAGCGGCTGGGGGAGCCGTTTTTCAGTACAAAAGGCGGCGGTGGAGGAGTGGGGCTAGGGTTGGCTACAGCATATGGAATAATCGCCAGGCATAACGGCAAGATTGATGTTGAAAGTATAGAAAGTAAAGGAACTATTTTTACCATTGAATTACCTGTTACTCATCCTGCTCAACATAGCCATTTGTTTGGAGTCTAAAGTAGTCTAAATATTTTTTAAAGGCGTGGTTATTTCTGAAATTAACAGAAAAAAAACCGCGCCTTTTTTCTTGACAACTAAGTAGGATATAGTTAAACTATTATGAACATATGTTCATAATCGGAAATTGAGGTTGCAATGAGGCCTAAGAAGACCAGATGGGTTAAATGTGAGCCGGGGGAGAGGTGTTTTAAACCCCGCTGTAAACCGTTGAGCAAACTAGAAGGTGTTTATCTTAGCTTGGATGAATTTGAAGCGTTGCGTCTGGCGGACTTAGAAGAGCTAAAGCAGATTGATGCGGCAGGACTGATGCACGTATCCCGTTCAACATTTTCACGTATTGTTGCTTCGGCTAGGAAAAAAGTAGCAGATGGTTTAGTAAATATTAAGGTAATCAGGATCGAGGGGGGATGTTGTAAAATTAAGAAAGGATGGATGAAAAAATGAAACAAGAAAATAAGGTTTCGGTTGCAGGGAGAATAAAAAGTTTTTTCGTAAAATTATTCGATAATATTGATAAAAAGATGGAGGCAGAGGCTAAATCTAAATCTTGTTGTTGCAAGCCATCCGAAGGAAAAGATAAATCATGCTGCAGCTAATAATTGATTGGTTGGTTTATGGGGTTTTAAGGTTTTCTAGTACTTCCCGGATAGCGGGGATACTTAATTTTTTTCTCTATGATTCTGTAAAAATTGTTCTTTTGTTGTTTATTATGATTACTGTGATTGGTTTCTTAAGGACATTTTTACCTCAGCAAAAGATTAAAGGATGGTTAAACAAAAGTGGTGGGTTTGGAAATTTCTGCGCTGCGTTTTTCGGCGCGGTTACTCCTTTTTGTTCCTGTTCATCAATTCCTATTTTCTTCAGTTTTCTTGAAGCGGGAGTTCCTTTGGGAATTGCTTTTTCATTTTTGATTACTTCTCCGATAATTAATGAATATTTGGTGGTATTGATGTTCGGGTTTTTCGGTTGGAAAATTACGCTGGCCTATGTGATCAGCGGAATTGCTATTGGCGTAGCCTCCGGGATGGTCTTAGGGAGGATGCGTCTTGAGGGGTTAATCGTTAAGGATATTATTAAACCTGATTCAGCAGGTGCCTTTGGCGAAGAAAAATTTTACCGTGGTTTTAAGAGTAGGTTGTTTTTTGTGATAAGCGAGGCAGTTTCGATTATTAAGAAGCTTTGGATTTGGGTTTTGGTGGGTGTAGGTATCGGAGCTTTGATACATAATTTTATCCCACAGGAGTCTGTGCAGGGAATAGTCGGTAAAGCAGGATTTTTTTCGGTGCCGATTGCTACTTTGTTAGGTGTTCCTTTGTATGGAAGTTGTGCGGCGATACTCCCGGTGGCAGTAGTTTTGTTTCAGAAAGGATTCCCGCTAGGCACGGCATTAGCTTTTATGATGGCAGTTTCGGCCTTAAGTTTGCCTGAAGCGATTATGCTGCGCAGGGCGATGGAGCTAAAATTAATTGCCATATTTTTCATGGTGACTACGGTGGCGATTATTTTTACAGGCTACCTGTTTAATTTCTTACAAAGAGTATTACTTTAGAAGAAAAATGAAGAAACTATTTTTTGTGTTTTCGGCGATTGTTTTACTAAGCAGCGGCACAGTTTTTTTATCGTTGGCCCAAGCAGTAAATAATACAAAAGGCCCCCAGGTGATTGCATATTATTTTCATGGGATAGCGCGTTGTTCTACTTGTTATAAGCTGGAGCAGTATTCTAGGGAAGTAATAGAGGGTAATTTTAAAAATGAGCTTTCTTCCGGTAAACTTGTGTTTAAAGTGGTTAATGTGGAAGAAAAAGGTAATGAGCACTACGTAAAGGATTATCAGCTTTATACTAAAGCACTTATTTTGAGTTTAATTAAAAATGGTCAGGAAAATAAGTGGATGAATATGGATAAGATCTGGGAGTATGTCAGGGATAAAAAGAGATTTATGAATTACGTTAATAGCGAGGTCGCCGACTTCTTAGGGCAGGCGCAATGATAGAGATGTTTATAGGTTGTGTGATAGCGTTGTGGCTGGGGATATTGACATCCATTAGCCCATGTCCTTTGGCATCAAATATTGCCGCGGTATCTTTTCTTTTAAGAAAAATAACACATCCGTTTATGGTGTTTATCTTGGGCCTTGTCTATACTCTGGGCAGGATGATTGCCTACGCAATCCTTGGTTGGATTATTATTAGCTCTCTTTTAAGTGTTCCGCAGGTGGCTCAATTTTTGCAGAAATATATGGGCAATGTTTTGGGGCCTTTTTTGGTTATAGCGGGAATTCTTTTGCTGGGAATAGTGACAATACACTTACCAAGAATAACTCTTTCACAGAAACATCAAAATAAGCTGGTTGAATCAGGAGCGTTAGGGGCTTTTCTGCTTGGTTTTATTTTTGTTTTGGCATTTTGTCCGATTTCGGCGGCACTATTTTTTGGGAGCCTTATTCCTTTGGCGCTTAATAACCAAGCTGGAGTATTGTTACCATTTATTTATGGAATAGGGACAGGGATTCCGGTTCTTATATTCGCAGTGGCTATTGCCTTCGGGGTTACCTCGTTAAGCCATTGGTTACCCAAAATTAAGAAGTTTGAGTATTGCTCTCGTAAGATTACCGGAGCCATATTTATCATTACGGGTTTATATTATATAAAAATTTATATTTTGAAGTTATATTGAAAAGGAGATTTCTAATGACTAAAACCAATAGCGTTGCAAAGCTCCCGTTTTTTGAGAGGTACCTTTCTCTTTGGGTCATTTTTTGTATTATCGCCGGGGTAATTATTGGAAGGATATTTCCTGCAGGAGTTAATTTCTTAAGTAAGCTGGAAGTATCGCAGGTAAATATTCCGGTTGCTGTGCTTATCTGGTTGATGATTTATCCAATGATGGTGCAGATTGATTTCTCTAGTATTCTAAGGGCAGGGAAGAAACCTAAAGGGTTGGTGATAACATTAGTGGTAAATTGGTTGATTAAGCCGTTTACTATGGCGATATTTGCAGCAATATTCTTAAAATATATATTCGCTGCTTTTATCAGTCCTGCTTTAGCTAAGGAATATATTGCCGGAGCCATACTTTTAGGGGCTGCACCTTGCACAGCTATGGTTTTTGTGTGGAGTTATTTAACTAAAGGTGATCCTGCTTATACTCTAGTTCAAGTAGCCGTAAATGATTTGGTAATTTTAGTTGCTTTTGTCCCCATTGTTAAATTTCTACTCGGTGTAAATCAAATTACTGTGCCTTATGACACCTTAATTTATTCCACAATCTTCTTTGTGGTTATTCCGCTTGTAGGCGGGTATATTTCTAGGGTATATTTATTGAAGGCCAAAGGGGCAGATTGGTTTGAGAACGTATTTTTAAAGGCGCTTAAGCCGGTTACGATTTTTGGATTACTATTGACTTTAATTATTCTTTTTGCTTTTCAGGGTAATATTATACTTGGGAATCCCCTTCATATATTATTAATAGCCGTACCTTTGGCAATTCAGACTTATTTCATTTTTTTTATCGGTTATTTATGGAGCAGAAAATGGCATTTAACGCATTCGATTGCTGCTCCTGCGGGGATGATCGGAGCGAGTAATTTTTTCGAATTATCCGTAGCTGTAGCAATTTCTTTATTTGGGCTAAAAAGTGGCGCGGCGTTGGCTACCGTGGTGGGTGTTCTTACCGAAGTGCCGATAATGTTGAGTTTGGTTAATTTTTCCAATAAGACTAGGCATTGGTTTGAGCCGGAAAAGAAGGTAAATTCCAGATTGGGATAAGTAAGTGTTGTATGAAATAAAGCTAATGTTGTTTAGTGTGGTATCGGCTATTTTCTTGCTTAATAATAAGGAAAAATTATGGCTATTGACTGGGTTATATAGTTAAGTATTTATTGTTGACTTCAATTTCCAAAAGAGTATAGTGTTAAGTGTTACCCCGCAAAGGAGGCTTTTTTGGAGAATAAAGCGATAAGTAAGCATAGCCCCTTTAGCAACAATTGAATGTTACCCAAGTTACTGCAATACGCAGGGCTTGGGTTTTTTATTTATGGAGTAAACAATGATACATGAAGATAAAAGTAAAGAAGAGCTGTTTAAGGAAGTTGAGTTTTTGCAAAAACAGCTAGCCGAACTTCAGGTATTGGATACTAAGCATAAACAGGCGGAAGATGCATCACGTTTGAGCGAGGAACGGTTTTTGGCCATTTTTGATAATATTGATTTAGGTGTTTCGATTATAGACACTAATTATAAAATTGTAAAAATTAATAAATATCAAGCCAGCCTGTTTAACAAAAAACCCAGTGATTTTGAGGGAAAGGATTGTTTCCGGGAATATGAGAAACGCCAGAGTATCTGCCCGCATTGCCCGGGAGTGATTGTGATGAAAGGCGCGCCGGTAGCAACGGCGGAAACAAAAGGAATAACAGACGATGGTAATTATGTTGATGTTAATATTCGGGCTGTGCCGATGCATGAAAATGGTGTTTGTTCCGGTTTTATTGAGTTGGTTGAGAATATCACTGAGCGTAAGCAAGCCGCAGAAAAAATGCGGGATTACTCAATGCGCTTGAGTTATTTAACTAAGTTCGCTAATGATTTTATTATTTTACTTGATGAAAAATTTTGTTTTCTGGAGACTAATGAACGGGTAAGCGATTCTTATGGTTACACCAAAGAAGAGTTAATCGGTATGCATGCGGCGCAGTTGCGTGCTCCGGAGGTACGGGATGATTTTGACAAGCAGATAAAACCGGCTCAGATAGATGGCAAGGCTGTTTTTGAAACTGTGCATCAGCGTAAAAATGGGGAAAAATTTCCGGTTGAAATTAGTATACGTGCTACTGATGTTGAAGGCAAAAGGTTCTATCAAGCCATTATTCGCGATATCTCTGAACGCAAAAAGACTGAGGAAGTAAGCATTAAATACACTAAAGAATTGGAGGTTTTTTATAAAGCAAGCTTTGGCCGGGAAGAGCGGATTGTTGAGCTTAAAAAAGAGGTAGAAGCCTTAAGGGCTAAGCTTGCGAAATAAACTGAAGAAACAAATTAGTAAAAGCAAGCAGGCGTCTTTTAAGGGCAGGATGTTGGGCTATTGATCGAGTGTGGTCAATAGCTTTTTAGTGAAGCTGGGGCGCGGAGAAATCTTTATAATTTAAGGAATATAGCTATCTGCTATAAAAAGCAGGAGGATACATGATATTTTCGGTATTTTTTATTTCTTGTTTGCTGGTTTTTAATTTATCATTTGTTCAAGCAGATTCCCTGGATGATCAGGCTCCTGAAACTGAAGCGATGCATGAAATAAAATCCGATGAAACAATGGCAGAGGTTGAAACGGGCGGCAGTGTGGATGGGATCGTAGTGAATGTTAATCCTATTTCCGGGTCTTTGGCGCTAAGGGATACTGATGAGGATGGGCAGGTGTATTATCTAACTGTAAAAAAATCGACAACTTATTCCGGAATATCTTCGATCTCTGATATTAATCCTGGAGATAGCATTAGTGTTGATTGCTATGGCTCAACGGGGAATTTGATCGCTGAGACAATTACGCTTCAGGATAGGGCGTATCAGGCAGAGAAACCTGAAAAACTGCAGAAAGTATTAGTGGATTAGATGAAAATATTTTAACTATAATAAAAGAGAATCTTGTGAAAACAATAATTTATTATTTTTCAGCTACCGGAAATTCTTTGGTGGTAGCTAGAGATTTAGCTAAGGGGTTGGATAATGCTGAGGTTATCCCAATTAGCGAGGTATTAAAATCAGCCGATGCTGTAGCATGTGAGGTGGTAGGTTTTGTTTATCCGGTGTATATGTTTGGTTTACCGCTGATTATTGCTGAGTTTCTAAAAAATATAAAAATAAAACCCGGGACCTATGTTTTTAGCGTAACTACGTTGGGAGGATTGCCGGGGATGGCCCATAGTTTAACTAAGGAGATTTTGAAAAAACGCGGTATTGATTTAGCCGGCGGATTTTCGGTAACTATGCCGGGTAATTATACTCCGTTATACGGAGCATTTTCTAAAGAGCGGCAGGATAAGATGTTTGTTCAACAGAAGATTAAGATGCAGGAGATATTGGATTATGTACGCCGCAAGAAACGCGGACTGATGGAAGAAAAACCTTTCCTGTTAAATTTCCTGCTTTATAAGATGCTTTATCGGGGCGGGTCTGCGCAAATTC
>JAPLLZ010000001.1 GCA_026387265.1 Candidatus Omnitrophota bacterium | reverse complement strand
TTAATGTCTGTTGGGGCAACGCCCATATCCAACATTTTTTTAATCGGTTGTTCGGCAGCACTTATACCATTATCCGCTACAACTTTATTCCCTAATTCACTGGTTAATGTAGTAAAAAGTGAATTTACATCTAACGCCTGAACATTAGCTAAAATACCACCAAAACAAATTACAAAACATAAAAGAATCAGTATTACAGAAACTCTTTTCATCTGTAGCCTCCTTGCTTTCAATATTATACTGCCGCTAGATAACAACTTCAACAAAATAAACTTTTTAAAATAATGATATTACCTAGTATTCTACACTGGATTGGTCTCAATTTGGTCCCAAGAGGTATTGAATTATTTTTAACTTGATATAACTTATTGTGTGAGATTATGTTACGAAATGATAAAATTTAATTCGGAGAGGCAGGGATATTAACCCTTTCCCGATTAAAACACCCTCTCCAACACAATTTACACCACATACTATATCATTGCAACATACTTGCTTCAAGGACTTTTGAAAGCCCCTCTTCTGTATTGTGGCTATAAAATCTAACCACCACGTCCACATCTTTTATTCCGGATATAGACATGACATCTATCATCGGCACGCCCGCCTTACCACATTCGGTTAAAAATCTATGCCTAAAATAATGCGGGGTAATCTCTATTCCGATTATCTTTTCGCTTTTCTCCTTTAGATACTCTCTTAATTTATCAGGGCCGCACTTTTTACCAAGGCGATTAGGAAATAAGAATACTGTCTTACGATTTGAATTAATATTATATGACTCCTTAATAATCTGCTCTAATTCGGGATCAAGCTTAATAAGGGGCGCGGTTACCTTCATTTTGGTAGTTTCAGCCCTTATATTAATCTTTACCGGCCTCAGGCCCTGCCATTCCACATCTTTTCTCTCTATTAGGGTAACCTCGTTAACTCTTCTTCCTGTTCTGCACATAAAATAAATAGGGTAATAATAAGCTGAACCATCTTGTTTTATATTATGCAATAATTCTTTAATCTTGCTCGCCGATATATTTGGATAATCTTTCTTATTCGGTTGCGGCTTTTTTATCTCTTTTAAAGATTCCAATAAATCTTTGCTACAATATCCGAGCCGGTAAAGGCGCTGGATTATTGATTTTATATACCCTAGCTCTGCACGCCATCCTTTTGGCCGCCCCAGGTCATTCACATAATAACTCTTATATTCTTCAAAGAATGATAGCCTTAATTGATTAAAACTCTGTAAATGAGGATATTTCTTATTGCGGAAGTCATCAAAAAATCTGCCATAGGTCTTTTTATAGTGATGAACCGTCTTAGGCGGCAGGTTATCGGCAAGTAAGCTTGAATTTAACTTTTCCCAGGCCTCAGAGAAGCTCGCGCTGAGTCTTTCTGTATTTTCAAAAGGACTTTCTGACTCTTTGCGTTTCTCTGTAATATGGATTAACCTTATATTAGATGCCTCAGTAATAGATTTCGCGTCAATACGATATTGAAACCTCTTATGGTTAACAACAAAGTTAATCTCGTATCTTTCGCCCTTAATTATCTCTCTTACGCCGGCAATCTTGCTTCTCATTTAGATTTAGCCCATCTATCAATTTCATTCTTAAAACCACAAAGCTTTTTACCTATCCTGTGTAAAGGAATTCCGCTTTCCTCTCTCCATCTCTTTCTTTGGATAGTGTTTGGCGAAATGTGAAAAAGTCTAGAGATGTCTTCTACAAACAAAACTTCTTGCTCTTCCATTTAAATCACCCCCTTTTTATCCTTCCTTTTTGTTGATTTTTGCTTAAATTGTGCTTAAATAATACTATGCAAATATTTTTAATTATTTTAGGCATTTTAGGCACCCTGGGCTTCTTTACCCTGTTTGGATGGCTCATACAAATAGCTATCACCCATAAGGCCAATGAGCTTTCTCTTAAAAATGAAGTTAGTTCTCTTAAAGAAGAAAAATCTCAAGCTGTTATAACATTGCAAAAGGTAATTGATAAATATGCAAGCGAAAACGCAGGACTTAAAGAAAAACTCGCCAAATATACCAATAGAGACATCATCCTCTCCAAATATGATTTTGTTGATAGAATTGGTATTTATAAACTTAAAAACAGCAATTCCTATTTTTGCCATAAATGCTTAGTAGATAAAACGCTTGAATCACCCTTAAAAACCGAAGCAATGGGTTGGCGTTGTGGTGCTTGTGGCTCTTTTTATGACAACCCTGATTATCACCATGGTCGTCAAGTTTCATCACAGGGTTACGATCCTTTTGCCTAAATAATCATTCATTTACCCACCCTGTTACAAAAACAAGTCTTTATATAACGGTTAATTTTTAGCACTTTTTCCTCTTAGAATTCGCTGAGAGTTTTTGTAACACCCTTTTTACCTGAACATGGCTGATTTTCTCTTTTTTAGGTAAATCCTTGCTGTATTCCTGCGCGATCTTTCTTAATCCAAAATCAGGATGTTGTTTTTTAATCTGCTGCAATCTCTCTAAGTCAATTACCTTGGGCTTTCTTCCACCTTCATATTCCCCTTTTTCTTTTTTAATTCTAATCCCTTCCTTAACCCTAATGCCTAACATCTTGCTATAGTTGTTAGCCATATAAGCAAAGATCATCATAATGATTTGCCACATATCATTGTTGCTGTCTATTCCCTCTTTTACGCTGATGAACCGACATTTATATTCTTCTACGATCCTATGGAGATCTGAAACTGTCTTTGTAGGAGTTTCGCGGGAGAACCGGTCAAGCATATAGACTATTAAAATATTAAATTCCTTAAGCCGGATTTTCTCTAAGGCTTCTTCGAAGACTTTTCTCCTATTACCCTTATAGGCGCTTTCGTATTCTTGAAATATTTGATAGGCCCACTCCTGAGAATCACAATACCTTTTGCAGATATTAATTTGATTCTCTACATCCTGCCTTGACTCATCAGTACTACACCGCGCGTAAATTGCTACTTTTATTTTTTCCATATATTCCCTTTTCCTTAGGCTCACTCTAGGCTTTACCGGCTTTTTTACCCTACGCTTACCGGCTCTACCGGAGCCGGTGGAACCGGTTAAGCCTAAGGCTTTACCGGCTTTTTTACCGGTTGCCTAGAGCCGGTATTTTTCCGGCTTTCCCTCTAGGCTTTTCAGGCTTTACCTTAGGCTTCGCTATCCCGTTTACCCTTCTCATTATTTAATTGGCCCAAAAGGATTAATCTGGGTGCTACCTGGTTTTCCTGAGTCTGTTCCTTGAGGCTTTTGTAATTTCTTATGGAGAATTACCGCTATTACCCCAATAATCAAAGCCCCAAAAATAGAAAGTATTGCCCCAGGCTTAGAGTTTTCCTCAGGCTTTTCTAGGCTTTTTGCCGAATCTCCAGAGCCGGATTTTACCAGATTTTCCCTAGGCTTTACCTTAGGCTTCTCCTGGGCTTGAATTTCGGGTAAAGCCTTAAGCTTTTCAAGCGGTAACACTGTTCCATCTCTCAAATTCCGCACACGACATGACCGGCAAATAAAAAGTATTGCCTTTGGGTTATATTGTTTTGGTTCTTTCTGTATGATATTATTTTCCTCACCACATTCACCGCAAACCTTAGTTACTGCTTCCATGGCCGCTCCTTTCTACTCCTGCTTACTACTAGTAAAATAACTCCAAGACTTTTTAAGCCAATCCGGTGGATTAACCTTCAGCTCTTCAATATGGCCAAGAGAAATGTAATATTTTTTATAGCCCTCTTTGAGGCACCTAATCAAACCAGCCTTAGCATACTTATTAATAGTAGCCTCAGAGAGACTTAATAATACTCTCGCCTCTCTTACGTGGATATATTTCTCATTGTCCCTAAATATTTCTTTAAGATATCCGCCGCTTCTGGTAATGCTCCTAGAATGTTTCCAAATCTTAGTTAAAAATTCCGTCTGCTCCTTCAAAAAATTCTCAACGTCTTGTTTTATAAAATACCACCCGCAACTGTTATGCTCACCCTTAATCTTTCCAGTCTTAGCCAAGTTAACAACAGTCTGGTAAGATACTTTAAGAATTTCAGAGGCCTCAATGGTATTAACATATTCCTTAAGAAACTCTTCCACCGGCTCTGCGTTAATTTCCAAGGGCTCAGCCTTGCTTTCTTGCTCGCTCTCTTGGACGGCTTCCTGAGTACGATCCTCAAGCTGTAGCTGCTTATCAAAAATATCCATCTCATCCATGGCCATTTTGATCATTTTCTTTTTCATGTCCTTCATGTAGCTGATTAAATAACTCTTATCTACCAAGCCCTGTTTGAAAATGCCTTCGGTATATACTTTATGTTTTCCAAAATCTAGATTCTTTCCAATAACAGCTACTGTGCATTTACGTTTATACCAAGGTAAATTTTCATTATTATCCACAAAGAAAGCTACCCTGAGAGGCATATCTTGATTCAAATATAATAAACCCTGCTCATCAAGGCTAATTAAAAGATAATCGCAATTCCCAGGGTTATTTTTGAATAATTTAGCTTCCATTTTTTGATATTAACTCTCTTGGGCCTTTTCGCGCTACAGCGGATTTCTTAGGTTTAGCCATACAACTACCTATCTTTATAATCATCATTTGTAACTACCTCGCTATCTAACCACTTTTGAGAAACACTAACCACAACTACCCAGCTATCTAACCACTTTTGGAATCATCACTTTTTGGCATACGTCCTGAACAGTTAGGATTACGCCCTAAGCGAAAACGATACAAAGGACACCCTTTTTCTTCGCAGTTCCTAATCAAAGAATAATGCTTACTTTGACATTCAAGACATTTATGTCTTATTGCTCTTATCGGGGTTAATTTTTTCATTTTTTCGCCTCACCATCTTACTTACCAAGCATCGTTTCTATATATGTATTGGTACGTTGGTAAGATCACAGTATCGAAGTAATAAAGCGCTTCGTCTTTACAGAACGAAGCGCTTTTTACTACTCGCTCAGGATTACTGGCTTTTTTACCAATTACCCCTTTTAGCAAGCTTGGTAAAGTGTTCACTTTTAATCTTAAAATCATACCAATATACCCTTTTAGCAAGATTGGTAAGGTTATTTTTAATAGAAGAATCATTCTGAAGCCTCTTCCTGACAAGGCTTGGGATTGAATAAATTGCTATCTTTTTCCTTTCTATAGATAAAATGCGACCTTCCGCCCTTGTCAACTTGAAACAACTCGCTTTCTTTTATCAACTTCCTCAGGGTATTCTCTGAGCAAATATTTTGTTCCTTAACCCGCTGGATTAATTGTTTTATCTCTATCCGTTCGCAATTGAATGAATCAAATAAATTAACCAGGGTCTGTTCAGTAAATTTTAATTCGAAATCAGTTAAGAATTCAAAGGTAAAGGTTTCCTCATTAAGCTTTATAATGAAAGGCTTAAATCTGGAAGCATTTCGCGATTTCTCGCAATTGACTGTTACGTTTTTTATATCTCCTTCTAAAGTTATGTGTTGATCTAACCAGGCACCCCACTTATAACTTCCAGAGGCCATTTCCCCGCCTCTTTTAATATCCTTAGTCTTTTTTTTCCAATGGTGGGAAATAACAATTGAAAGTTTAAATTTAGTTTTTAGAATATTTAAGTATGTGGTCAATTTACCAACCTCTTGTTTATTGTTCTCATCTCCAGACCAGGCGTCGCCTATAGGATCAATTATTAAGACATCTATTTTAAGCTCTGAGAGCCATTTTTCTAAAGCCTTCTGATCGTTTCTGTCTAATAAGTCAAGACCGGCCTCAAATTTCACAAAAAGATTTTCAATTTTTAATTCATTACACATCTGAAGAAAGCGCTGCTTTAAAGCAGATTCTCCCATTTCCAAATCTAAATAAAGCACGTGCGCCTTCTTAACTTCAAACTTATCTAAAAACTTTGCCTGACCGGATGCGATAGCCAAAGCTAAATTCTGAAGAAAGAATGATTTACCGACATTCATTGACGCGCTTATCATTGTCCGTCCTTCTCTTTGCAGCATCCCCTCTATGATATATTCCACAGGGGGGATATCCTTCCCAAAGAATTCACTTAAAGATAAGGGAGACAATCTAGGTACCGACATCAGATTTAAATTCGCATAAAACTCCCCCAGCCCTTCTAAAATACAATTTAAATCTTCACTTCTAATTTTACCGGCAGTTTCGGTTATCTTTACCAGAACCTGCCTTTTAATTGCCTCTTCTTTGACAATCTTGGTATGTTGTCCTATTAATTCAGTGCTTACACATTGATTCATTAATTCAACAAGATAAGCATGGCCGCCGATATTTTCTATTTCCTCTTTATTTTTTAAATAATTCCCCAGAATTATCAAATCAACTGCCCCATCTTTGTCTAATAAACATTGCAAGGCCCTAAAGATTGCTTGATGTTTAGAAAGATAAAAATCTTCTGGTTTTAGTTCTTTTGCATAAGATAGGCTGCTAGCGAAGAGTATTTCTCCTAAGACTGCTTGCTCGGCTTGAATATTATAGGGTGGGATTTCTTTCATTTTTTCATCTCCTCATCTTTTCATCTTCAAAAATCAAACCATATTAAATATTGCTGATTTTATATCACTCATCGCATTCTTTATGACAAGAATGCCTACTGGGCTATCATTATAGAATTGTTTAATTAAATCTTGACCGTTCTCAGGATTATCAAAAATAAATACTGCCTTTCTATTTTCTCCCTCAATCTTGTTAAGCTTCACACCCTTGGCCTTCAAAAAGGCGGCAAGCCAAATATCACTCGTAAAGAATAGACCATTTTTCATCTCTTCATCTCCTCATTTCTCGCCAAACAGAATTTCTTCTGATACGCCAAGTGCCTTGGCGATTTTGCCTCTAGTTTCTTTTGTGCCATTGAATTTGCCGGTTTCTATCTGAGATAAGAATGAAACACTCACACCGCTTAAGCTGGCAAGTTCAATAAGCTTTATTCCTCTGGTCATTCTGAACATTCTTAACTGGGTCAACATATATTCAATCCTTTCTATTGTTTAGGTTAACCATAACAATAACTAGATAAAAAAATATATCTACTTCTTACCTAAGTTAATAATGATCCCGTAAATTTCGTTATTCATTTCTTTCATTTCCTTCTCAGCACTATTTATCTCTTCATTATACCCGTTAACAACTTCAACTCCTGTCCTCATCTTTTCAAGCATATTTAAAGAATTCCTTAATATTTCATGCTCATTAAACTTTTTATTTGAATAATGCTCTATCATCTTAGGAATAATATCAAATTCAGTATGATCACTTTCACTAAAATTCTTCCAAAATTCAACTTCTTTTGATATATTAGGATCCTTACCCCTCTCTATTTCTCCTTTAAACATAGCCAAGAACATTTCTTTTGTTTCTTTCATCTTTTTTAATATTGCTTTCATTTCCTGGCCAAGCTTTAATAACGCCGATACTTCTTTAGCCTTCCAAGAAAGTGATATTAAATTAGTGATTGCAATAACAGCACCTATATCTTGCTCTGTATAAAACCAACGATCTCTTTCACCGCGTTTCTCACGAATAGACTTAATTAAGCCTTCTCTTTCATAATGCCGCAGTTTATTTCTTGTAATATGACATTTTTGATTTTCTAGTATTTTTATGAATTCGTTAATAGGATATAGGGCCATTGTAAGTTATTTGTCCTTATTGTTATTGTTACGCATAACTATAATCTAAACTATCATACTTTTCTTTCTTGTCAAGAAATATTTTGATATTTTTGCTCTAACGTTATCAAAACTTTTTTGTCGCCTTTGAAACCTAGGCCTGTTTTGAACAGCGCTTTATCCTCAGAAACTCGTTTTTTGCGGCGGCTTGCGTCATTGCTAATTCTATAAATAAACGATAGTGCCGGTATGTGCAAAAAGAACGCCTTTTTGAGGGATACTGCCTTACAGGTTTTTCACAAAATAGGCAAGGCTTAAATTTTTTCATAAACTAATACAGATAATCCCAGCGCATAGACTATTTATTTTTATCTTTAAAAATTTCATTAATTCGTTTCTCAATATCTATTCTATCTTGTGCATCTCCTTTTATTTTATCCCAGTTTTTATCCAAGAATTCCTCTATTTCCTTATGAGTCTTTTCATAATCTACTCCTTGCTCTTGACATAAAATGTTAAAAAAATATGTTCTATAAGCTAAATCTCTATAGCTTGTTTCCATAATAGTTTTGATTATCTCTTGTAGTTGAATATTTTGTTTATTTATAAAATCTAATACAAATTGGACGGCTTCCGTATTATTCCTGAAATTAGGTATCTGAATTGCTTTTGATTTTAATATATCCGGTCTCGTAAAATCTTCCATTTTCATTATCTCCTTTGAAATAAAACCTCAGCCTGCGAGTTGAGATAAAAGATTTATTCAGTTTTTAATAATTTTAAATTTCCACAGTGACACTCTATAGCATCCTTATCTTTATTATATTCAACATACCGATTGCAAACTTTACAAAATAATTCCAAATCAGCCTTTTCCCATTCTTCTATAGCACGCCTTACTTCTTCAGGAGAAATTGAAGTAGGATAATTTTCCTTAGCGTGAGAAGTAAAATTGCGAACCAAAGGTTCATATTTATTTGCATTTTTGACTTTTGAAACTACAGGATGATTCTTTAATTTATCCACCAGTCTCTTATATAATGCTCCCAATAATTCTTCTAAAGTTGGGGGATCATTTTTAGTAAAACGGTGTCTTGTCTCAGCATGTAAACGCTCGCATAGCTGATTAAGTATACTTTCAAGCCCTTTAGCGAACATACCACCAGCTTGATCTACTTTTGTGGCATCTTGTAATAATTCTTCTATATCTTCTTTTGGCGTTCTCGCTAAATCAATTTTTGGCCCTGTCTTATAATCCCAACCCTTAATTTTCTTAGTTATCCAATCAGGAAAACGCTTCTGAATTTTCTGAAACCAAAATAGATCATGTGTAAATAATATAACTTGGTAGTCTTTAAATTCTTGGCTTATTAAATCTAAAAGCGTATCTCTATGCCCCATATCTAAGCTATTCATTATATCGTCAAGAACAATAAACTTGCAGTTATCGTTAAATTGCTTAATACACGTAAAATAAACTGCCAAACCCAAACTATTCAATAGGGATTCACTGAGAACCTTATAAGCAGGTTTTGTGGAAATATTATAATAAGATAGCTGTATCTCAGCTGAACGCCCAGTTGCTCTACCTTTTTCTAAATTAAGGACAATGTTAATATCTTTTATATCCTTATCCCTTCTTAGTATATTAAAATATTTTCTTATGATAGAAGACAAATCACCGAAACGTTTCGTAATATTGTCATGGATAACAGTACTGATTTCTTTACATACTGCCATAAATTTATTAACTTCTCCTGTAAAGAATTCTTTTTTCTCCTTCTCACTCTTTAATGATTCCCATACTTCATTTAATTTTTTTAGTTTTTCGATATCATTGCTTAATTTAATATCTTCTTGAGAAGGCTGGATTTTATTCTTTTCAGTTAATAATAACTTCTTTATCTCCTCTTTCTCTTCTTGGATTGCTTTAATTTCTTCGGGCATAATAGATAAATTAAACTTCCCATCAAGGACGCTTTTTTCTAATAGATCTCCTAATTTGTTAAGTTTTTCTTGATATGCGCTTAACTTGGAATAAACAATATTAACAATAATAACCTTAGCATCTGCATAATGTCCTAATGCTTTATTTACCTTTTCCTGTTCTATCCTCAAAGAAGCTTTTAAAGTTCTGAGGGTTTGTAATAACTTATCCTTTTCCTCTTTTACTGATTTCAACATTGCCAATTCTTCATTTATATGCTTTTTCAAGTCTTGGCTTTTCCAATTAACACCACACAATGGACATTTAGTATCTTCCGAATGCTCTTTTGTTAAAATATCATACGCCTTAGTATATAAATCAATTTTATCAATTTTCTGAATTTGTTCTTTTTTCTTTTCAAATGCTTCAATTTCCTTCTGTGTTGATAAAATTTGGCTTCCGAATATAAGATCAAAGGAAACTGAATTTAGAGAAAGCTCTATTCTTGATAAATTACTTAATTTTTGAGTACTTGCTGAGGATGTTTTAAGTTTCTCAATCTCACCTATAGATGCTTTTAATTGTCCCATATTATTGAAAGAATGCTGACCGTATCTTTTAAGTAATTCATTACAATAAATAATAATATCTACCTCTAGGGCAGGTTTACTATTTATTAGTTCTGCTAATGTTCGTTCAAATTGTTCTATCTGGGATGAAAAGAGTTTAATCTGACTTTCAATCTCTGGAATAATCTCTAATGCTATTTTCTCTTGAAAAGCCAATTCTTCTTCAAACCCCATCCAACTAGCTAATATTTGATATTTTTGCGCGCCGGTACTATTATAAACAAAGTTAATAACCTCTAAATACCTAAGATAAGGTTGAATAATAAAAGAATTGTAGATTAGTTTAAAATCACTTTCGGATGATAATTTGGGCCTTGTTACCTTCTTTTGATCAAATAACTTAACTAGCGTACAGTGCTTTTTATTTTGTTCATCATAAAATTCTATTTCAACATAGCTTTCGCCTTCTTTAGCCTCTTGATGTGGATATGCTCTTTCCCCAGCATCTTCTCTTTTTAACCAATCAATTACATTATTAGAAGATAAAAACCATTCTAGGCCATCTACAAAAGAAGTTTTACCGGAACTATTCGAACCAAAAAGGGCAAGCGAAGTTGGCTTGCCCCCATTATTTACCAAGTTAAGTTCTTGGGGCATTAAAATACCCCTGAATCCACTAAGTTTTATTCTTCTTATCTTGATCATATTTTCCCACAATTAGAGCAATTAACTTTTTAGCTGTACTTGCCCCTTCTTCGTTCTTTGAATAAGAATCTAACAGCAAAGTAATATACTCTGAGTCGTGTTTTTTCTCTAACTTCATCTTTTCTAGATATTCACTAATCAAAGAATTGCTCATATTCCTTTCAATTTACTTTCTAAAGTTGTCAAGTTTTGTATGACAAATCTGTATCTTTTTTACCCTATTTTAGCTTCAAAACTGTAAGATTTAGCCTTAAAAAGTTGTAAAGTTTTACTTGACAAGTTCTGAGAATAAGGTATATTTATATTGTAAGTTTAAGGGCGATCACTGCGGATGCGGGGGTTGCCCAATTTATTTTCTAGGCAATATAATTAAACCATAGCCTTTGTATTTTCCGCATGCGTGCTTACGAAACTTGCCCTTAATTACATCGTAATTTAAATAAAAATTCTTTCTATTCAAATACTTTCTTCCAATCGGGGTTATAACAGAATCTACTAATTGCAAACCTGCAATGTTCTCTTCTTTCTTCTTTATACGAAAATCAGTTATATTATCTGCTATATCAATCGGCCTCAAAAACCTAGTACCTCTAATTTTTAGGTCTAAAAAGGCCAAATTTAGCTGATTATCAAGTTGTGGGTCTCTGCTTTCTGCAATAACTATCCCCTTCTCCTTATTATCTCTTAGAAATAGGATAAACCTCTCTAAAATTACTTCAAGCGAAAGAATATATGGATCAAGGGCATTCTTATAATGCTTTATATGCTCTTTTTTATCCACAATACAAGCAAGCAAATTAAACTCAGTTTCTTTAATGATCTTATTTAATCCAACATAGAATTTTATTCTTGAATCTTTATCGCGCAATTTCTCATAACCCTTCCCATCCCTGGTATATTCGGCGAGATGTAAAACAATTTTCTTATTCCCAAAGGTATCTTCCTTAAGCTTATCCAAATTAGGAGTTAATACTTTTTCTTCATGTTCAGAGCTCATAATACAGCACACTAAAACAAAAATAGGATAATCTGGATCTATATTGATTAAATCATGATCCCCAGATTCATCTAAAAACAAAACTTTCATATGATTAATCTCCCTTTTCCTCTTATTCTTTACTAAGGGCATAATACTACTTCCTTCTAGGTTGTCAATTTAAAAGAATTCCACCACATTTCCACCACATTAATTGCAAAAAACAGGCAATTCATACCTGTTGACAACTGACGTTATCTGTCAATACTTGATGTTGTATGTATTATTATTTCTAAGGGTTAGGCTACTTCCGGCAGGTTTAAGACGAGGATTTTGAAATACCGTAAAAAGTAATTCGGAGAGGCAGGGATTCGAACCCTGGGAGCCTTTCAGCTCACACGCTTTCCAGGCGTGCGCCTTAGACCGCTCAGCCACCTCTCCAGACTTACTAAATATATTAAAATTAAACTTAAAAAACCTGAACGGATCCGCCTCGTCAGCTTCGCTGGCAGGCGAGATCTCGCCAAATTTCGCTGTACGAAATTTGGCGGAGGCGGGAGGATTCGAACCCCCGATGGCCTTACGACCATTCCGGTTTTCGAAACCGGTGCACTCAACCAGCTATGCGACGCCTCCAAAACCGTATTCGGTGGGGCAGAGATTCGAACTCTGGGTGGACTTACGCCCACAACGGTTTTCAAGACCGCCGCATTAGACCACTCTGCCACCCCACCAACTATCAAACAGAATTAAACTATAAGATACATCTAATCGTAAGCGCGGCGAAGCCGCATTTTGAGCACCTTACTAACAAATCCCGCGTAGCGAGAAAACCACTTTGAACACCACTATTTATACCGCTAAGTACATATAGTGAAATCCCGGGTAGCGGAACTACCACCCCACCTTTTTATTTAAAATACAAAAAGCTGTTTAAAAACCGAAAGGAAAACATTCTGAAATATAGTAAAAGAAACATTGCAGAAATTTACCAGTGAAAACTTTTCAAAAATAAAGCTAAAACCAAGAGCCAACAACATAAGATTAAGTATAAAAATAAAAGAAAACCCAAAAATGTAATTTGCTTTCAGAAAATCCCCTTTTTTTGAATGAATTGCTTTGGCAGAAAAGGTTAGATGCAGAATGCTGCTAAAACCAATCAAAAAAAGCGTATACTCAATCAACCAATCCGACTTAACACCCAACGCTAACAAACCATAGATAATAAAGATCAAAATCGTATATATCGGCAAAAGAAAAGGGGCAACATTAACCAGTGGCTTAAAGAAACTAAACATAATCTCCAATAGTTTATGCCCTTTATTATAAATTACCGCCGGTTCCCAAATAAACAGGTAAATTGCCAAAAAACTAATGATACCATTATAAAAAATCTGCTGTAACCCCGTGTCAATCTGAGTAAACTCATTAATAAAAGAAACAATCGAAGAATAAACTAGGGGCAAAATAATAATTGCCAGAATAAACTTAATTACCCCGAAAACTTTACTGGATAATCCAGAGATCTTGCTGGAAAAATCACCGGAAAGCCCGCCGTTATCATTTTGATTTGGCTTTTCTTTACCCTTGGGTACTTGCTGCTTCTCAGGCAATTCTTTCTTGGCCATTTAAATATGGTTGGAGTATTTTAGGAATCAATACTGAACCATCCTCCTGTTGATAATTTTCCAATATGGCTACCACAGTACGCGCTAAAGCAATACCCGAGCCGTTTAAAGTATGCACAAATTCAATCTTTTTGCCTTCTTTGCGGCGGAATCTTATATTCGCCCGGCGGGCCTGAAAACTTTCAAAATTACTGCAACTAGACACTTCAAGCCATTTATCCGTTCCGGCAACATACGCCTCTAAATCATAGCATTTGCTGGCAGAGAAACTTAAATCCTGCGTAGCCAGCATCACCACCCGATAAGGCAACTCCAAAAGCTGCAAAACTTCTTCGGCATTGACTACCAATTTTTCCAATTCATTAAAAGAATCTTCCGGTTTTACAAACTTAACCATCTCCACCTTATCAAATTCATGTACGCGAATTAAGCCTTTAGTATCTTTGCCGTAAGAACCTGCCTCCCTCCTAAAACATGCTGTATAAGCAGTGTAATAAATAGGGAGTTTATCTTCTTCTAATATCTCATCGCGGAAGATGTTGGTTACCGGCACTTCTGCGGTAGGAATAAGATAGAGATCATCATCTTTTAATTTATACATATCTTCTTCCAGCTTGGGAAGCTGGCCCGTACCCAACATTGAGGCACGATTAACCAAAAATGGCGGGAAAATCTCGGTATAACCATGTTTATTGGTATGTAAATCCAACATAAAGTTGATCAGCGCACGCTCTAATTTTGCGCCCCAACCTTTAAAAAGAATAAAATTTGAACCAGTAATTTTAGTCGCTCGGTTAAAATCTACGATATCTAAATTCTGACAGATCTCAATATGACTAAGCGGCTTAAAATTAAACTTCTTCTGGCTACCCCAGCTACGTACAATTTTATTGGCCGAAACATCCCCTACCGGCAAAGTTGCATGCGGAACATTAGGGATAGTTAAAAGCAGCTTATTTAATTCTGCCTCCTGCTCTTTTAACTGCACCTCTAATTCACCGATCCGCCTAGAAATATCCTTCATTGAAGCAATTTTAGCTTTGGCGTCCTTTTTCTCTTTAAGCAAGACACCTATTTCATCATTTGCTTTATTACGCTGTGAAGCTAATTCTTCAAATTCACTTAAGGCTTTACGCCGAGCGTCATCGATCTTAATCGCACTATCAATATCAATCTTTAAAGCGCGATTCTTAATCCCCTGCCTTACTAAATTCTGATTTTCTTTAATAAACCGTATATCTAGCATTTTGCCTCTTTTTGGCTGGAAAACCGCAATTGTTTATTATCTTTATATATCAGTTAAAGAAACGATTATATTATTA
>JAPLLZ010000069.1 GCA_026387265.1 Candidatus Omnitrophota bacterium | reverse complement strand
TCTGTCGTTCCTGGGTAGATTTTATTCTCAGTTGCGTAATAGTCAGTTAAGCCACTTTAATTTGTTTAATGATTCCCAATGGATCCGGCACCTGGATAAGTTTTCCCTGCAGCTGGTTTACAAGAAATATTATTTGTCCAAAGACGATATCTACCTCTGGGATAAGATATGTTTTTTCTTGCGTATAACCAAGCCGCTTGTTTTTATTTATAATAGACTGCTGCAAAAGTATCTTGCTTTGGCGCAAAAATTATTACTTCAGGATGAGTCTTTAGATTCCGGGGCAGGCTTATTAGTTGTTGCCAAGAAAATAAAATAAGGGTTAGTTGGTGAGTGAAAATCTCAAAATCACAAAAAGCGGCGCGTTATTTACGTCTTAAAGCTAAAAGCCGATGATTTAGGACTAAAATTAATTTACAATAGGATCGAATAGCCATGCGTGTTGTCTTTGTCCAGTCTGTATCAGAAAATTTTGCTGTTGAAATTTTCTCTAGCCTTTTAAAACAGAAAGGGCACCAATGTTTTCTGGTTTACGACCGGAGATTATTTGACTCCGGAGAAATATCAAACAGGCTGCTTTTTGACATTTTTGACATCAGAGAAAATTTGATTAATAAAATTCGATCCTTGCAACCAGATTTAATTGTTTTTTCCGTGCTTACCGACCAGTATCAATGGGCGCTGGAGATGGCGCGTCGAATTAAAAAAAAGATAAAAACTCCGATTATCTTTGGCGGTGTACATGTGACTATGGTCCCGGAAGAGGTAATCAGCAATGATTGCGTGGATATCATTTGCGTCGGCGAAGGGGAAAATGCTTTAATGGAGCTGGTAGACAGCATGCAACATGCAAGGATTGATTATAGTATTGATAATCTTTGGTTCAAAAAAGAGGATAAAATTATTAAGAATAAAGTCAGGCCGCTGGTAAATAACCTAGATAGCTTGCCTTTTCCTGATAAAAAATTATTTGTCAGTAATGAGCCCAGCCTGGGTAGGCATTATGCGATTATCTCGGGCAGGGGCTGTCCTTTTAGTTGTACTTATTGTGTAAGCAGCGCAATAAAAAAAATCTCCGGAGTTAATGAGCAATATGTGCGGAGGCGCAGCCCTGAGAATGTGATCGATGAGCTTTATTATGCACGCCATACTTTAAAGTTTAACCTTAAATCCGTGCATTTTATTGATGATACCTTCACTTATAATTACGATTGGCTTAAAGAATTTTGTTCAATGTATAAGAAAGATATACATGTACCGTTCCATTGCACTGGATATCCCAGTACGGTAGATTACAAAAAGGCAGCATTATTGAAGGACGCGGGATGTTACAGGATCGGGATGGGCATTCAGAGTGTTTCAGAAAAAACGCGTAAAAATATCCTTAACCGGCCCGGGACAAATGAGCAGATTAAAAGGGCTGTCCAGGCGTGCAGAGAGGCGGGTTTAAGTTTTTGGCTCGACCATATACTGAATCTTCCTTCTGAAACAGAAGAGGAGCAGCTGGCAGCGCTGAAATTCTATAATGAATTAAGGCCGCCGACTATCAATGTTTTCTGGCTGATCTATTATCCCAAAACCAGGATTGTTGATATTGCCAAAGATGCCGGGATACTGGATGACGCTACTATTGCCAAGATTAATCAGGGTAAGACTTCTACTTCTATGGTTGTGGGAGTCGGCGGAAAGTATTCTTTTGCTAAAGAAAATATTCTGGCAAATTTTGCTTTTCTACTGCATCTTCTTCCGCTTCTTCCAAAAAGCTGGATGGATAAGATTATCGCCAGGAAAATGTTTATGGGCCCTCGTTTTAGGGCACCGGTGTGGCTGAATTTTCTGATAAAGTCATTGGTACGCGTAAAAATCGGCCAGGCATTCGATTCCTTGTGGACGGTCGGGATGTTATTTAAAGGTATGTACAATAATTTTATGATTAAGCTCTTCGGGTATAATATAAAAACAGCATCTTCGGGTTGATGGGATGAAAATTCTATTTATAGTCCCCAAAATAAAATCTATGTTCGGCGGTAAAGGCATGACCACGCATCCGCATGTCGGCGTTGCTTATTTAAGCGCATTTTTGAAACAGAATAATATTCAGACAGCAATATTTGACGAAGGGATAGATGATGATTTAAAAACACTGTTTCAATTTATCGTTGATTTTAAGCCTGATCTTATAGGGATCACGATTTTTAGCTATTGTTATGGTTATGCCTACAACCTGATCCAGAAGATAAAAGAAAGATCTGCCATTCCTATTGTTGCCGGCGGGCCGCATATTTCTGCCGTTGGAAAGGAACTATTCGCTGATACAAAAATAGATTTTGCAATAAAGCAAGAAGGGGAATTCACGCTTTTAGAACTTATGAAAGAGCTTGATAAAAATAATCCGTGTTTTGATGGAATTAAAGGTTTGATCTGGCGCGGCCAATCTGAAATTAGAGAGAATCCCGACCGCGAATTAATTATAGAGTTGGATAAATTACCGTTTCCGGATTACGAGTCATTCGGGATTGAAGGGTATCCCTGCTATAAATTGAAGATGCTGCCTATAATTACTTCGCGGGGCTGTCCTTTTGGATGCAATTATTGTTCGGTAAGGTTGTCCATGGGGATGAAATTTCGCGCGCGCAGCGCAGAAAATGTTGTAGAAGAGATTAAGCAATTTAGCAGTGCGGGATTTAATAGTTTTGATATCAATGACGATTGTTTTACTTTGGATCAGGCACGGGCTGAAAAGATCTGCGATTTGATCATTGAAAGCAAGTTGAAAATCAGGTTTCAGTTATATAACGGTATCCGCGTGGATACGGTCAGCCCGGGCTTACTTAAAAAATTAAGGCAAGCCGGCTGTTTCTTTATATCCTACGGTTGCGAATCGGGAAACGATAAAGTGCTTAAAGCGATTAAGAAGGGGATCACCTTAGAGCAAGTAAAAAATGCTGTGGAATGGACTAATGATGCCGGTATCCCCAATGCGGTAAATTTTATTATTGGCCATAAGAATGAAACTTATAAAGATGCTTTAGATACGATAAAATTCGCCGGGTTATTAGATACCAACTTTGTTAATTTTTATAATCTTGTTCCGTATCCGGGGACGGAATCATTTATTTGGGCGAAGAATCATGCCAGGTTTCTGGTTCCGGTAGACTCATTCCTGGAAAGTATATCTTATCGCGATAATAAGCCGATATTCGAAACTGATGAGTTTACTGATTTACAACGCCGGGAAATTATATTGCAGGGATTTAATTTATACAAAAAGAAGATCCTGACCTTTAGGCTGGGGAAGGTTCTGGGCAGCCTGATCTATTGGATTACAAAATCGGAAAAGATTAATAGACTTGCTTCAAATTTTGCCTTAAGTAATCCAACGGGGAAAGTGATTTATACTTTGTTTTCCAGGAAATCGTTATTGCTGAGTGAAAAAGCAAACTGTAAGGTATCTGATTAGATATGGTGTACATATAAATAAAATGAACGAAGTTATACTTTTTAACCAATATTTTACTTCTCCTAAGGATTCCACCGAGGTTATTTTTGCTACTTTACCGATTAATTTATTGTGCCTGGCGTCGTTTTTACGCAATAAAGGAATCGGCTGCAAGATTTATGAATTAGGAATTTTTGAACAAAAGGAGATTAAGCGGGAAAATGACATAATACGCTGCGGCATCTCCGACCAAGAGATAGCGGCCATCATCGGCAATGAAAACCCCAAGATTATCGGCTTGGGGTGCATGTATTCGATACATTACATCGATGTGCTTGCGATAGCCAGGCTGATAAAAAAAGTTAATCCAGAAATTAAGGTGGTTTTAGGCGGGAATCACGCTACTGTTTTTTCCGAAAGCATTTTAAAGGACGAAGCCTTTGATTTTATTGTCAGGGGCGAAGGAGAGTTGACCTTCTATGAATTATGCATCTCCATATTTAATGGTAATTCTAATTTTTCAAACATAGGCGGATTGTCTTTTCGTGATAATTTTAAAAATGTAATTGTTAATCATCCAAGAGGTTTGATTGCCGATCTCGACAATTTACCGGAAATTGATTATGCTCTTTTGGATGTCCGTAAGTATGCGGACTTCAATAGGAGAAATCCTTATTTGATGCGATCCCCGGCAATAGGAATTATTACCAGCAGAGGCTGTCCCGGAAAGTGTATATTCTGTACGGTAAAGGCAGTCTGGGGCAGGACTTGGCGCGGTAAAGGGGCAAAACGTACCGTAGATGAGATTGAATTGCTCAATAAGGAATACGGTATTCGTGAATTTTCTATTTTAGATGATAGTGCGTCATTAGACAAAAAAAGATGGGATGGGATATGCAGCGAGATTATTAAGAGAGGCCTGGATATCAGGTGGACAACGCCCAATGGTATTGCGCACTGGACGCTGGATAAGCCGATTTTAAAGAAAATGAAGCAATCAGGTTGTTATCGGATTACCTTTGGTATAGAATCGGGGAGCCAAGAGACCCGCTTGTTTATTGGTAAGGATTCCCTGCTCTCTCAGGCAAAAAAATGATCCAATATGCCAACAGGATCGGTATGTGGACAATCTGCACCAATATTATCGGCTTTCCTTATGAAACTAGGAAAGCGATAGATGAT
>JAPLLZ010000061.1:688-3352 GCA_026387265.1 Candidatus Omnitrophota bacterium | reverse complement strand
CCGCCTTATCAATACCAAGAACAATTTTAGGAGTAGTAAATATATCTTTAATTTCTTTTTTCAGAATTTCTTCTATTCCGCCAAAACGCTCAATTGCCGCGTCTACCTTTTTTGCGCTTGAGCCTTGGGCTGAACGGTCTGCAGAAAACTTCTTAGCCACCTCATCCTTATCGGGCGCTTTTGATAATTGCAAAGAAACATACTCAGATGTGTTTAATACTCGCTCTAAAACACCTTCCTGGTTATAGCTCATCTTATGAAAACGGCCCGGCAGCGTTCCGCCAAGAATATATTCTGCCATAGCTGCTATAATCCATCCCTGATGATGCGCAAAATACACATTCGCTTTTTCTGACTCATAAAAACCGAATTCTCCACACACGCCTCGTTTCATCAATGAAAAAACATTAGTATATACTTGTGGCGCCATTTCTTTTAAAACAAGCGCTAATATCGAAGCATACGGCGCAGCCGGTCCGGAAAGATTATCCCTGCCCGGATTTGCATCTGCTTCATACGCTCCCCTTACAGTCTTATATGTATAGCAATTCCATTCCATAAAACCGCACTCAGACCATCCCCAAGGTTTACGTTCTTTTTTGCCACGTTCAATCTGAAATTCAATAAATCTTTTTATAGAATTCTTCATTTTTAGAGGCCACTGTGCTATATCTAAATAAAGCCAGGGTACGGTCATCGCAAACATTGTGCCATCAAAAGGAACATAACACATGCCTTCTGGTAAAGGTTTTTCTTCAGTCCGGCAGGCAAGGTTCTTCCAATACTTTACATCCATCTCTCCTAAAAGTATGGCTACGATATAAAGCAGCATTGCTTCACTAGCCAGAAAATCATAATGGAATGTTTCATCCAGAGTAACAGACTCCTGGGAATTTTTTGTACTGACCCAACCACCGCCATAAAATAGGCCTCGGCGTTCATCAAAGAATCGGCTAAAACGCATCGATTCCGTAAACTGTTTAATCCTTTCCTGGTAATAGGGGAAGAACAATTCTACACCCATTAATGCTGCTGCCAGATTGCTGTTATCCACCATAGAAATAAAAGGAAGTTGCTTGGCACAATCCATTAACGGCATGCCATTCCTGGTATCATACCAGTTATACAATAGCCCTTGGTAGTTTTTCAGCCCCTCTACTGCGGATAAAGTAGCCCCTATTCTCTCTTGAGCCTCTCCGTTATCTATAAAGCCTAATAACCGAGCATAAACTACAGCCATAAGATAGCAGCCTATATTGGTAGGAGATGTCCTCCTGTCTATCTCATAGGCTGCTCCTTTATACTCTACCTTATCTATGAAAATTTCTATTCCCCGATTAATCCCGCTTTTAAGATCGGCAGTAACGCTATTCGGAGGAAGAGCAGGGTATTTCCCTCCGGTAAACCCTGCTAATCCATTCCAAGTCTTACGCGCGATAGGCTTAAATGTTTTTCTTATCTTATAATTCTTGCCAATACCACCAAGACTACGCAAGATTTCTCCTAATCCTTTTCTGCTAGAAAAATAATCACGGCCTGACCGATAAAATAATTTGCCTGAGCCGGTGGCACCTTTTCCAACAGTCGCTAATTTTGCTTCATTCTGCGCCTGGGCTAAGAATATCTTATTCTCATTTCTTTCAGCAGGATTAACCTGGTGGGTTTGTTCGTGGGTTTTAATAGTATGGATTAAATCAAGGATATCTGTCTGGTTGTATTTACCTAAGAGAAGATTACTTAAACTAGCATAGCTAATGTCACCATCAGGCCCACGGATACGGCCGCAATAACTGATTTCTTCGGTTGTACAGTTAAAACTTCCTATAGATTCATAGGGTCCTAAATTTAGGGCTTTGTATAAATCATCAGTTATGGCTAGCCTAATTTGCCACATACCGACATTTATTCCTTTAAACTGATTAACCCGTAAATGATCTACGAAATTTCTCAGGTTAGCTAAACTGAAGGAAAGTGAATTATCTTCCTCTCTGCTTTCAATAGCCACCGCAGATATTTCTTCCCCCTCTGTCGCAGGGCGCTTTTCCCGTAATAATCCAGTTGAATTTCCACTGCCTAAATATACGAGTTCCCCATATTTGTTATACGAAACAAATCCGCTCGGTTCACCAGGCACAGTGCCGCCGGAAATTATTATTTCCCCTTGCTGCTGTTTTTCTTTTTTACCTTGGCCTGGAATAGGATCTTCCTTTGGCTCTATTTTTGTTTTACGAATTGCCTCTACTGGATTAACAGCGGGAACGCGTCTACGGCTATCTCCTATCTTAATAAATAAAGCATTATTTTTTGACTGGGTATAAAAGGACTGCTTTTCTAAATACACTCTTCCGAAAATAGAGTCCTCATTTGATAAACCCACGAAGGCAAAATTTGGCATAAAGAAACTTTCCTTTATCCGACATATGAAATATTTAATATCCTGCCATATTTTTTTAAAATCAGTACTTCCATCTATTTTTAGCCAACGTTTCGGAAGAACAAACCCGCAGCCAAGATAACATGGTTCAACACTATTCATCTTTTCTAAATTACAGACACCATGAGCTAAAAGATACGGCATGCCCTCCCTAAACCAGCCATTCGAAACTAACCTGGCATTTATATTCCTGCATATCTGGTTGCTTATATCTTCGGGGTTGACCGTAG
>JAPLLZ010000061.1:0-675 GCA_026387265.1 Candidatus Omnitrophota bacterium | reverse complement strand
AGCAATAATCAGGAGAGTATGCAATAGTAATAATTTTTATATTCAAACTGTGTTCCCGGATAAAACTAAGCAGTTGGTTAATGGCAAAAATAAACTCTGCTTGAGGCAGGCGATCAAAATAATCAATATCTATGGAAATAAGAAGATCTTTGTTGAATAACTGATTATCCTTAAAATCTTCCAACCTTAATTGCCTAGCATCAAATTGCACTTGAGCGGCGATAAGTTTGCGATGTAACAGAAAGGTTAACCAATTATTGGACATAGGATACGGATAATCGGCGAGCATATCAGAGTGTCTATCAAAATTCACAATAACCGTGTTTTGCGGATCCAATAAACCTTCTTCGATTGCATCAACAACTACTTTATAAGTTGTTACGTGTTCCTCTGAAATAAATACCGGCACCAAAACACTCTTTTGTTCTTCAACTATACCCCACGGCCCGCGAGATTCTAACTTATTAAAAACATCATCACTAAGATAATCCTGAGAAACAGGTGCTACAGCGATCCCATGTTCTTCTACAGTAGCCTGGGCTTTTTCATCTTCTATAGGATCAAACTGTCGGTCTGATATCGCTCCAAAGATTCCATTTGCGGCAGCGTTTATGCGGGGCAATAAACCTGGCAGGCACTTAATATTGCCGGGATTATTCTGTATTCTTAAATTTT
>JAPLLZ010000053.1:24273-41212 GCA_026387265.1 Candidatus Omnitrophota bacterium | reverse complement strand
GGACACAGGTATAGAATTCGCAACCCCAAGAATTATGTACAAGAAATTCAATACCATTATGAGAAATATAAAAATATTGGATTTCGTATGGCGCATCCATTTGATCCGGTTTTTCCGCTTAATCGCGAATGGACAAAAGAATTCTGTGATGAATACATAAAATCCGGTTTACATAAAAAACTCCCGTTCTCCATTTTCAGTAGAGGAGACACTTTTTTTAATAATGCTTCTGCGGGTGAATTTGATGAAGAAAGATTGAGGTGGTTAAGTGAAGCGGGTTGCAAGGAAATACGGGTAGGTATCGAAGCTGGTTCGCAGAGGATGAGGAATCAGATTCACCAGAAAAATGTTTCGGATGCACAATTACGCCTATCCTTTAAAAATTTTAAAAAATACAATATGCTTACTATAGCATACAATATGTTGGGAGGTCCGACTGAGACCAAAGCTGAATTAAAACAAACATTCAAAATGAATGTAGAGCTTGATCCCAGCAAGCCGATTTTTTTTATTTACCAAAAACTCACTCATGATTTATATGAAATGGGTTTACTGATGCAGGATCATGAAACCTCAGGGGTACCCAAAGAAAAAAATAAAAACAAACTGGTACGTAAAATACAAGATCAAGCTACAATTCAGTTTGGGGAACCGATAGAATCAAAGTACTATTCAAAGCAATGGCTTTTAGCATTCCAAAGTTTTTGCTATTTTTACTTTGTAGGAAAGCGAGTTTTAATATTAATTTACCGTCAAAAACACAAATTTTTGATTAATTTTGTAAAGTATATGTATCGGGGGCATAAAGAGGGAGCGAATATGAAAATCGTATTCGCTTATTTTCTTAGCGCCTGTGGGGATAATCTCTTTTCTTAAAAATGAAAAAGATATCCAGGATTTTATTAATAAACCCACCCCAAGTTTCTAAAGGCAAATTCCTTGACGGTTATCAGGGGACTAGGCCGGTGTTGCCTGCGCTTGGCCTAGCTTATATCGCTGCCTGTTTGGAAAAACAAAACTACAAAGTGGAAATTTTTGACGGTATGGTTGAAAATGCTACGGCTAGTGAAATTGCCGTGTGCACGCATGGCTATGATTTAGTCGGGATTACCTCGACTACTTTTCAAGTTAAAATTAGTTATCAGGTGCTTGAAGAGATCCGCAAGGAGAATCCAGTAATACCTATTGTTATCGGTGGACCGCATGTTTCCTGCCTGCCGTTTGAGCCGCTGGAAAAAGGTTTAGCAGATTTTTGTGTTGTGGGTGAAGGAGAAGAAGCCCTTTTAAGTATAATAAATGCTATTGAAAAAAATATAGATCTTACTTCTCTTATCGGTGTAGCTTATAAATTAAATGGGCAGATTTATCCGGCGAAATATTCAGGCATGATTAAAGACATAAATTCGCTTCCGCTCCCCGCTAGGCACCTTTTACCGATAAAAAAATATCGCACAAGCGCAATCCGAACACGTAAATATCCAGCAACGTCTATGATTACCTCGCGCGGTTGTCCGATGCAATGCAATTTTTGTTTTAACCAATTGCCTTATCGAAAGAACGTTAGATTTATTTCTGCGGAAAAGATAGTCGAAGAAATGACTCAGCTTGTCACTAAGTATGGGGCAAAAGAAATACATTTTTGGGATGATAACTTTCTAGTGAATAAGCCACGTATTGATCGCCTTTTTGCAATTATGCAATCAAAAAAAATGAAGATTTCTTTTGATTGCGAAGGGACAATAAACTCTTTTGATCCTGAAGTTTTAAAAAAAATAAAAAAGATTGGTTGCTATAGTGTTTCTTATGGTATTGAATCAGTCAATCAAAGAATCCTTGATTTGATGGGTAAGAAGACATCAATAGAGCAGATAAGACTGGTAGTGAAGGAAACCAAGAAACTAGGCTTAGATGTACGGGGATATTTTTTATTCGGTTTCCCTACCGAAACAAAAGAGGATGTTCTAGAGACAATTAATTTCTCCAAGGAGCTAAAACTTACTGATGCAACCTTTTCATTATTTGTTCCCTTACCAGGCACCAAAGCCTATGAAATGGTTAAAGATGAGCCGGAATTTATGAAAGACTATTGGGATAAGATTATTCTTTCGGAAATAAGTTTCCCCAAGCCCCCTTTAGTTTATCATCCTCGTTCGATCAGTGAAATTGATTTGCTGTGTTTACACCGTCTTGCTTTAAGAAAATTCTATTTACAGCCGCGACAAATATTAAACAAATTATCCAGGAGTTTAAAGAGTTACCGGGTTTTTAAAGAATCGCTTAAAGGGTTAAGATCATTAATTAAAGGATAGTTGCCAGGAAGATACAATAATGGATATTGTTATTACCCGTCCGAAATATTATACCCATCTAATTACGCCACCTTTGGGGATGGCCTATGTAACTGCTTATTTAAGGCAAAATAATCTGAAAGTTCATCTTATCGATGCCCTTAAGGAAAATCTTGATAATCATGAGTTAGTTTTACGCTGTGATATTGCTGATATTGTTGGTATATTTTGTATGAGTGATTATTTCTGGGATGTAGTCGACCTGGTAAAAAAACTTAAAGCGGCGGGAAAAACGGTAATAATCGGAGGTCCGCATGCTACAGTAATGCCTCAGGAGACCCTTCAGTATACAGAGGCAGATTATTGTGTTGTTGGCGAGGGTGAAAAAACAATGCTGGAGTTAGTTTTAGCCCTGAAAAATAAAAGAGATCCGACGAATATTCCAGGGTTATATTCCAGGGTTACAGGTGAGTTTGTTACCAGGCCTTTTTTTGATAATCTTGACGAAATACCTTTTCCAGCCTGGGATACAATCGATCCCAGAACTTATCCTCTGGCTCCGCACGGAGCAGTAGTTAAAACATTTCCTGTCGCGCCGGTAATTACTTCACGCGGCTGTCCGTTTTCTTGCCATTTTTGTGCCAGTCCTAAAATCTGGAATCATCAAATAAGATACCGTTGTGCCGAAAATGTGGTAGATGAGATTGAGTTACTGATAAAAAAATACGGAGTTAAGGAAATTCATTTTGAAGATGATAATCTTACTTTGAATAAGTCGCATATTCAAGCCATATGCGAAGAAATTTTGGATAGAAATATCAAAGTGCACTGGGCTACTCCTAATGGGATACGCGCGGATACTGTATCCGAAGAGCTTTTGAAATTAATGAAGAAAAGCGGTTGCTACAGCGTGGCTTTTGGCATTGAGTCCGGCTCGCAAGAGATTCTTAATAAAATCGGTAAACAGACGGAACTTAAGGTTATGTATTCGGCGATAAGAATGGCCGCCAAGGCAGGTTTAATCACCCAGGCTTTTATTATTTTTGGTTTGCCCGGAGAAACAGTTGCAACAATTAAAAAAACTATTAATATGGTGCTTTCCCTGCCGTTACATAAGGCTCAGTTTCTTCTTTTGGATGTTTTGCCTGGTTCGCAGCTCTGGGATTCTTTAAACCAACAGGATATGGAATATTTTAAGAAACGCAGCTACCAAGAACCTGGCTATGTTCCCGACGGATTAACTGCGGATTATTTAATTAAAGTACGTGCTGGAGCATTCAGAAGATTCCATCTTCGCCCAAGACAGATGTATACAATTTTAAAGATGTTAAAAATAAAACAGGTAAAACTCATGATTCAAAGGATAGTGGATTTCTCCATGTTTGGTTTATCTCACAAAAATTTTTCGAACCCATGATAAATGGTATTTTAATTGGAACCGGCTGTTTTATTTTATTTCTATCGAATATCTATTTTTTTCGTATTTTCGTGATCCAGCGCCATTTTCGTTTTATGGCGTTGTTATTTCTGGTAATCCTGGTTTTTTACTTAATTTTGTACACCTTTTTTTTAAATCTTCCCCTGCAAAGATTTATCTCTATTCTTATGACGATAAAAATGTTTGTTTTTTTAAATGGTCTCTTCTTGCATTTCTCAATATGCTATCTGTATCTGTACCTAATTCAAGTCATAGACCGTTCACCCTCAACAAGAATGATGATAGAGATAAATCATTCGCCTGAAAGCAAGCTCAGCCTCGCACAAATTAAGCAGCGCTATAGCATTGATGAAAAAATTTCCGATAAAATTGAAGATATGGCCGTGTTGGGGTATATAAAAAAAGAAGCAGGCCAATATATGCTTACCAGTAAAGGTAGGAAATATATGAATTTTTTTAAATTCGTCAGAGATTTTCTAAAACTGGAAAGAAACTAACCGTACACTATGTTTTATTACTAAGGCAGATGGAGATGATTCTAAAAAGCATAATTATAGCGGGCACTTGTTCACTCTTTGCTTTTGTGGTTCATCTTATGTTGAATTTGCTGCGCCCGGGTAGAAATAAAGATGAGTCAATGATTCTAGAGCTACAACGACAAAGGAAGTTGCTCGTAACGATATGGTCATTGACAGCTTTACTTTATGCCTGGTTATTTTTTATGCCAGTTAATAGCAAGGATATATTAGTAACTAACTTTGTTATCTCTGATTGGATAATAGATTTTTTTTACGGCATTGTTCTTTATCTTTTATTATCTTTGATATATCTGACATTCTATTATTTTATAAATCGATCAATTTCAGCGACGCTTCTAGAAATAATTAACCTTTCTTTAAATAAAAAACTTACCCTTGATGAAATTAAAAAAATATACAATATTGAAAAAAAATATGAAAGTGAAATTAAGGGGATGCAGCAGGGTGGATTCATTACTTTGGCAAAAGGGTATTACAAGAATACTCTTAAAGGAGTTCTGTATGGCAAGTTGGCTAGTTTTATTAAAAACATGCTTAAGTTAGGTCAGGGTGGATAGTTTTTAAGTTTGTATGATAATCGGATGATTTAAAAACACGGAATATAAATATGTTTACGAAAAAAGCCAAACTAGCTTTGTTAAAAGGAATAATTACTAAGAAAGCCCCCGTTTACGTTCAGTTTTCAGTTACCAAAAATTGTAATCTTGGGTGTGCGATGTGTAGTTCCTCTGAGTCTAGAAGAGAAGAAAATGATTTGTCGCTTGCCGAAATAAAAAAATTAGCTGAAGTGTTGGAAAAAATAAATGTGGGAATAATCTTGCTTACTGGGGGCGAGCCATTTTTACGTGATGATATCGTAGAGATAATTCGCACTTTTTCCAAAAAAGGGTTTACGGTTCGTCTTCAAACAAACGGGATTTTGGCTACAGAAGATAAAATCAAATCGGCATGCCAAGCCGGCATGAAGGATGTTACATTATCCCTGCATTCGTTGATTCCGGAAATACACGATACGATAACTGGGCAAAAAGGATCATGGGATAAAATTATTGAATCAATATCCCGTTTTTCCAGGATTCTGCCTTATAAAAATACACTCCTGGGCATAAATACAGTGGTCTGTCCACAGAATATTAACGAATTAACTGAGATTATCGCATTTACGACTAAAATCGGATTCTATTCTTCATTAATTCCAATCCATGTTTTGACTGCACCGACCAATGAGGAGTTTGTGATTCGTAAAGAAGCACCCGACTTTTCTTTTTCAAAGGAACAATTTTCCGATATCGACAGGGTGTATAATGAAATTATTAAAATGAAGAAAAAGAATTATAATATATATAATTCTTATAGATTCTTACGCAATAGCCCGGAATTCTTAAAAGGCAAAAGAGTAAAATGGCATTGCGATAGTCCAAATCTTTATTTTGCTATAAGTCCTTCGGGAAATTTTTTGCCGTGTGTAGATATTAATACGCCGATTCCGATGTTAAACGATAATTTTATTAATTTATATAACTCCTCAGCTTGGCGATCGCAAGTTCAGAAAAAGGTGAAAAACTGCGTAGGTTGTTTTTATGCTTGTTGGCCGGAGATTACTTTTCTTTGTCGGGATCCATTCGTGCTTGTGGAAAGGTTAATTTTTGGCATTAATGCAGCATTAAAGAGCCGCATAGCCGTAACTTATAATAACTGTTTAGAAATTATAAGGAAGATAAAGATAAACAAGATAATCATAAATTAATCCGGAATAAGTTGCTTTAAAAAGTTTCAGGAATTTCAGAATTATTGGTTATAGCGCAAAATATGATGAATAACAAAATTTATATTGTTATCTTAGCAGTGTTTATTATCTTAATCGGCTTAGAACAAGCAAAAGGAGGCCAATCTATGGAACTGATAAGCCCCGAATTCAAAGATGGGCAATACATACCTGCTAAATTTACCTGTGAAGGAGAAGATATAAGCCCGGCTTTAATCATCAAGCAGCTTCCGGAGAAAACTAAAAGCTTGGCTTTGATTGTTGATGATCCGGATGCACCCACGGGTACCTGGGTGCACTGGGTGGTTTTTGATATTGCGCCGGCTACTGAGATTAAAGAAAATAGTATACCGGGAACGCAGGGAATTAATACTGCCGGCGGTAAAAATTATCATGGGCCTTGTCCTCCTTTTGGAGTACACCGCTATTTCTTTAAACTTTACGCTCTTAATATAATGTTGAATTTAAAAGAAAAGGTAAACAAAGATCAGTTGGAAAAATCTATGCAAGGGCACGTTTTAGCAAATGCCCAGTTATCAGGATTATACCAAAAGAAAAAATAAACTTTTTAAGTATTTGGACGTATTAAGTTATTTTGAAAAACTGTTTTATTAAACAATTACCTTTTACCTTAAGGGGAGCGATAAATGAACCGGTTCATTATTACCACTTTGATGTTGATTTGTAGCAATGTATTTATGACTTTTGCCTGGTATGGCCATCTCAAAAATTATAATGAAAAACCATGGATTGTTGCAGCAATAATAAGTTGGGCGATTGCATTATTTGAATATCTTCTCCAGGTGCCTGCCAACAGGATTGGTCATCAAGTAATGAGTTTGGGGCAGCTTAAGATCTTGCAGGAGGTGATTACCTTATCTGTTTTTGTGCCGTTTTCGATTTTTTATATGAAAGAAAATTTAAAGCAGGATTATTTATGGGCAGGGTTATGCATTTTAGGTGCGGCATTTTTTATGTTTCGAGGCTTAATGGTTAAAGGATAGGTAAATTTATTGTTCCTAAGGGTTAAGTTATCTGTTAAAATAGTAACACTATGCTAATTTTTCTGACCTTAATTTTCCTGCGTCCTTTCATCTGTACGCTTGCTTTTCCCGAATTGAATTTTTTCTATTCCGTAGTTTTGCTTATTTTTCTAGCCGCGTATATAATTTACCGGAATCCATTTGCTTTGTGTGTTCCGGCATTAAAATTACCCCTCGTTTCATTTTGTTTAGCAGTATCTATCTCATTAATTTTCTCTCGCGATCAATCGGTTAGTTTAGCACAGTTGTATAAATATATTAGCGCAATAGGGTTATTCATAGTGGCAGCTTCTTTATCGGAAAAATATAAAATATCGGCTATCCGCACGATTATTTTAACCGGGGTAATAATAAGTTTACTGGCGATTTACCAGTTCCTTTTTAGTTTCAGTCACGTAACTAAGTACTTGGCGGATAACAACCTTTCTTCTCCTTTTGCCTTGGATTATCTTGCACGCAAAAGAGTTTTCTTGCCGTTTGTTACCCCAGGTGTATTGGGTGGCTATTTAGCTATGATTATTCCTCTGAACCTGTTGAGCAAAAAACGGATCTGGCTTACCCCTTTATTATTTATTGCTCTGTTGTTTACAAAGTCACCGGTTGCTTTTTTTAGCCTGTTTTGTGCGTTGGTTGTTTATTTCTGTCTACAAGGTAAATTAGGCAAAAGAGGAATTTTTATTTTGGTTGGGATGTTTTTATTGATCGTAGTTATGTTTATCTGGCGTTCCTGGGCGCAAAAAGAATATGTGCAGCCTGGTTTTTCTATGGCGATGCGGTTAAATTACTGGCAGGAAAGTCTGGCATTTATTAAAGTCCATCCTTTTGTCGGCGTAGGGCCGGGTAATTTTAACCTGCATTTGAGTCGCTATGCGCATAATTCTTACCTGCAAATTTTAGCGGAAATGGGAATTTTTGGTTTGCTATCCCTGGTTTGGATTATATGTTTTATTTTTAAGTCCGGTTTTACAAACTTAAAACAACTGCTCTATAGGGATCGGTTAATTGTTCTATTGGCATCGAGTACGGCATTTTTAATTCAAAACTTTCTGGATTTTAGCTTTTTTTTACCAGAAGTATCGTTTATCTGGTGGATAATTTTAGGATTAACTATGATTTAAATTGAAGCAAGTGATCTTTAGCATATAAAGTATGGTTATTTTACCGGTATTATATGTTTTATAGAAAATGTCATTAGTCCTTCACCCAGAGTTTCTTACAACCCTTTTTATTTTAGTTCCCACACGCATAATGTCTTGATTTTTCTGGCTTTCATTTGTATAATAACGAGTAACATATTTCTAGCGGTTAAAGCATATCAGCATTTTCACACATAAAAAATTGGTTTTTTTTGTTATATAATTATCGATTAATATTCGTAAACTATTGGCTAGCTGAAGGTTACATTTGATGGCAAAAAAAAGAATACTTATTTTGGGCGCAGGTCTAGCCGGGCTAAGCGCGGCTTGGCATTTACAAAAAAAAGGTTTTGATTGTCAAGTTTTCGAAAAAGAATCAGCTGTTGGAGGGCTGTGCCGTTCTAAAAAAATCGGGGGTTTTACATTTGACTGCGATGGACACCTTCTGCATTTTAAACATCACTATACATTTGATTTAGTTAAGAATTTACTGGGTAGCAATTTAGTAAAACATCAAAGAAGTGCCTGGATTTATTCCTCGGGGAAATTAAGCCACTATCCTTTTCAAGCCAATCTTTATGGCCTGCCAAAATCAGTTATCCAAGACTGCCTGTTAGGATTCATCCAAGCATATAATCATAATTATAAGAAAACACATAATCGTTATTCATTTTATGAGTGGATAATGCGGACTTTTGGCCGCGGGATAGCCCGGCATTTTATGATTCCCTACAATACTAAATTCTGGACGTATTCTCCTAAGGAGTTAACCTGTGAGTGGTTAGATGGTTTTATTCCCGCTCCTTCTTTGAAAGAAGTAATCAATGGAACGATTGAACCTAATAAAAGGCAGTTTGGGTATAATGCTACTTTTTGGTATCCCAAAAAAGGCGGAATTAATCAGCTTCCTCTGGCTTTAGCCAGCCAAGTGAAAAACCTTCATGCAAATTGCCAGATTTCCAAGATTGATCTGGTTAAAAAACAAATAAGCTTAGCTTCCGGTGGTAACGAAAAGTTTGATTTTTTGATTTCTACGGTTCCATTACCGGAGATACCTGGTTTAATCAGTGATTTGCCAAAACAAGTGGAGGAATCATTTAAAAGATTAAAATGGAATTCTATTTATAATTTAAATTTAGGTTTAAAAAAAATTGATCCAGCGAGAAGGCATTGGGTCTATTTTCCGCAGCCAGAGCTAAGTTTTTTTAGAGTGGGGTTTTTCCATAATTTTTCATCTTCATTGGTTCCCGCAGGTAAAAATTCTCTATATGTGGAAGTAGCATATTCTAAAAACAAGCCCATTGATAAAAGTAGAATTGTTGCACAAAGTATAAAGGATTTAAAGAAAATGCATATTATTAGAACCCAGGATGAGGTGTTGGTGCAAGATGTAAATGACATCAAGTATGGTTATCCTGTTTATGATTCTAATTATTGTTTAGCCAGGGGAAAAATAGCTAAATTTTTGATGAAACATAGTATTATTTCTTGTGGCCGTTACGGTAGTTGGCGTTATATGTCAATGGAAGATGTGTTGTTGGAAGGTAGAAGTGTAACTGAGGAGATTATGGGTATAAGATAATTATGCAGAATATCGCCAAGCAAATAGGAATTTTAATCCAGTATCGCCATTTAATCCTGGATTTAGCGATCAAAGACATTAAAGTCAGATATCGTAGCCCGGTGTTAGGATTTTTTTGGGCAATTCTTATGCCCCTGGTAACAGTTTTTATTTTTAAATTTATCTTTTCTACGCTTATGCAGGTTCAAGTAGAAAACTATCCTTTTTTCATTTATCTGATGACTGCGGTTTTTCCCTGGGCGTATTTTTCTACATCAGTGGCTACTGCTACGGAAAGTATATTCGCCAACCGCGATTTGATCAAAAAAACATATTTCCCCCGTCAAATTATTCCTGTTTCGGTAGTTTTAGCTAATCTGATAAATTTTTTACCCGCTTTATTGGCGATGATTTTAATCCTGCCTTTTTTTGGGATGCCATTTACGGCTTTGATTCTGTTGTTACCACCGATTATTCTACTGCAAACAATCCTGGCGGTCGGACTGGCTTTAATCTTCTCTAGCCTTCAGGTTGTGCTTCGTGATGTAAAGTATATTGTGGAATTATTACTTTTGATTTGGATGTACTTAAGTCCGGTATTTTATCCATTGGCGATGGTTGCGAATTTTTCTCCGGTGTTTTTTAAAGTTTATTTATTAAATCCGTTTGTAGGGCTATTTTGTCTGTATCGTTTAGCGCTACTTAAGGGGTTTGCGCATACTTTACCTGCTGGGGTAAATATTTATATTCTGTCACTTTGGACAGCGGTAGTTTGTATTTGTGTTTTTTTTCTGGGATTTTTAGTTTTTAAAAAATATGAAGCAATCTTTTCTGATTTGATTTAAACGATGAAGGCCATTGTGTTAAAAGACATAAGTAAAAGATTCCTCCTGTCCCATCAAAAGGATGGGGTGGTTAGGGGGATGTTTTCTCCTATGCCGGGGCACAAGATTTCTACTGAATTTTGGGCATTAAAGAATATAAATATGGAAATTAATCAGGGTAAGGTAATTGGTGTAATCGGCAGAAATGGTGCCGGTAAAACTACATTGCTTAATCTTTTGGCCGGGGTATCTACCCCCACTACTGGTAAGATTGAAATTCATGGGCGGGTGTCTAGCTTACTTACTCTGGGCGCAGGTTTTCAGGATGAACTTACCGGAGAAGAGAATATTTATTTAAATAGCTCTATTGTTGGTATGGGGCGCAGTGAAGTAAATGAAAAATATCATAGTATTGTGGAATTTTCCGAGTTAGACGGCTTTCTGGATTCTCCGTTGCATACATATTCTCAAGGCATGCGGCTGCGCTTAGGATTTAGTATTGCTGCACATATGGATTTTGATATCCTTTTGACCGATGAGATACTTTCAGTAGGCGATGTTTCTTTCCAGAAAAAATGTTTTGATAAGATTGAAGGATTTAAAAAGCAGAATAAAACTATGATTATTACCAGTCACGATATTGATACGATTAACCGGATTTGTGATGAGATATTTCTGTTGGAGAATGGTGAGATTGTTCAACAGGGTTCTTCTGAAAAAGTCTCCGCACGCTATTTAGAGCTTCTTAAGGAGAGTAGCCTGCCGGCGACTTTTAGGCAAAGATGCGGTAAAACAAAATGGTGGGCAGATAAAAGATCCTGGGAGAAAAAAGAGGGAAGTAAAGAGATCAGGATTGTTGAGGTAAGGACATATAATTCTCGTGGAAAGCAAACTAACGTATTTAAGCCGAATGAAACAGTGCGCCTGGAGGCGCGTTTTATTGCCGATCAAGAGGTCAAAGCTTCACATTTCGGTGTGGCTATTTTTCGAGAAGATGGTGCTTATTGTTATGGTCCGAATACGCTTTTTGACGGCCAACCTATAGAGAAGGTGAGCAAGGGGGAGGGTTTTTTTAGTATTGAGTATAAGTCTTTATCTTTAAAGCCGGGTAATTATCGTTTTTCAGCAGCAGTTTGGGATAGTACGGAACTTTGGGCCTATGATTATCATGTAGGATTTTATAAGTTTGAAATTCTCGGTAATAACAAGAATGCCCAGTTGTTAAATTTACAATATAAATGGGAAATTCCTGGCCAGGAACGGAAATTTAGTATATTTCCGATCACAGAATCGTTAGAACTTTTTGATCCGGAATATAAATTGTTTGATCAGACTCTTCCTTGCGCTGTGCAGATTTCTGCGGTGCATTTGCTGGATGCAGCGGGTAATGCCAAAACAGATTTTGATACTGGTGATGACCTTAAGATTAAAATGCAATTTGAATTTTTGAAGATGCCGCATAACTATTATTTGTGGGTGGGCATTTTTCGCAGTGATGATATTTATTGCCATGGCGTATCCCGAAAACTAAAAGAAGAAGCAGTTGTTTTAAATTATCCGAAGCTTCCATTGCTTACCGGGGACTACTATGTGTCTTTAGGGGTTTGGAAGAAAGATCAGCAGGAACCGTTGCTGTACCGGCATAAAATTTGTAATTTTAAGATAGTATTTAACGGCCAAGATCATGGAACGGTATATTTAGAGCATGTTTGGAAGTGGCAGCTCCCTTTTAGTAATGACTAAAAAATCAGGAGGTTACCTGTGAAAAAAGATTATCCCAAAGTAAGTTTAGTTACTGTGAATTTTAATGGTAAAAAATATTTGCAAGATTTTTTTGATTCCGCATTTAAACTAAATTATCCTAAAGATAAACTAAAAGTTATTCTTGTCGATAATCTATCTACGGACGGTTCGGTGGCGTGGGTAAAGAATAAATATCCTCAGGTTAAAATTATCCGTAATGATGTTAATAATTATTGCAAGGCCAATAATTTAGGCATCAATGAAGCCACGACAGAACTAGTGGCTTTAGTAAATAACGATACAAAAATGGACAAGAATTGGTTGGGGGAGTTGGTAAAAGTTATCTTAAAAGATAAAAAGATCGCTTGTGTGGGCGGTAAAATTCTGACTATGGATGGAAAGATTCAAAACGCAGGTCATTATGAATTGCCTAATTTTTATTGGGGTGAACGCGGGGCCGGGCAGAAAATAAAAAAGTATGATTCTATCGAAGAAGTGGATAGCCTTTGCGGGGCAGCGGTTTTATGTAGAAAGAGCGCCCTGTCCGAGGTAGGGCTATTTGACGAAGATTTTATTATTTATGGTGAGGATGTGGATATTTCTTTGAGGCTCAGGCAAAAGAACTATAAATTGGTATTTGTGCCCTCCAGCTTTATTTACCATAAATTTCATGGTACGGCCAGCAATGAATTGTCCCGGTTTTATATCGAAAGGAATAGGTTATTGTATCTAGCCAAGCATTATCCTCATAAATTAAGTGTTTCTTTAATGGGGAGCGGAGATTTTACAGTTAAAAGATCCATGGAGTCCTTGGGGAAATTGTACCATTTAATACCGGAAGTTATCTTTAAACTCATCAAAACTCATCCCTTCAATGTGGTGCGGGAAATTCTCCAAGATTTGTTCAGCGAGTTGAAAAGAATTAGTAATCTTGAAAATGATATTTTAATAGATAAATACAATGTTATGGCCGATAGCCAAAGAAAAACTATCGCTGAATCAGATAAACAGAGGGTGATGTTGGACCAGTTAAATATGATTTTGGATCGGGAGCAGGTTATCAAGAATCAGGAGAAAGAAACAAAAGATAGAACCGCGCAGATTAAGTCTCTACAGGATGAAATCAAAGTTCTTCAGGAAAAAGAAAGAGCGATTCTGCGGGATCGGGAGCAGGTTATCAAGAATCACGAAAAAGAAGCAAAAGATAGAAGCGAGCAGCTTAAATATCTGCAGGATGCAGTGAAGACTCTCCAGGAGAAAGAAAAGACTATCCTATGGGATAAAGTTATCAAGAATCAGGAGAAAGAAACAAAAGATAGAACCGCGCAGATTAAGTCTCTACAGGATGAAATCAAAGTTATTCAGGAAAAAGAAAGAGCGATTCTGCGGGATCGGGAGCAGGTTATCAAGAATCAGGAGAAAGAAACAAAAGATAGAACCGCGCAGATTAAGTCTCTACAGGATGAAATCAAAGTTATTCACGAAAAAGAAGCAAAAGATAGAAGCGAGCAGCTTAAATATCTGCAGGATGCAGTGAAGACTCTCCAAGAGAAAGAAAAGACTTTATTGCGTAAAGAGCAATTCATTAAAGATAAAGAGGAGCAAATCAGGCTTCTTCAGACTCAGATCCAGTCTTTCCGCGAGAAAGAACAGGCGATGAATGCTACGATGGAGAGGGATGCGCAGCTTAGCGAAAAAAATAAAAAACTACGCGACGAAGAAATCAAGAATTTTTCTAAGAAGATAAAAATCCACATGGAAGAAGTGTTTTTAAGAGATAAACAATTAGTTGATAAAAGAAGTGAAATAGATTTTCTGAAAAAAGAATTATCCGGATTAGCTGAACAACTAGCTACTGGTTTGGTGACAATTGAAGAAAATAAAGTTTTAACCCAAGAAAAAGAGGATGCAATTCTTGCTTACAAAGAAGAATTGCTCAATTTGTCCAAGCAACTGCGCCAGCGTATGGATGAAGTGCTGGTTAAGGATGGGCAATTAGCCGAGGCGCAAGAAAAAATCGCTTCTATAGATACTGAATTAGCGAATATCTCCAAGCAACTGCGCCAGCGTATGGATGAGGCGTTGATTAAGGATAGCCAATTATTTGAAGCGCAAGAAAAGATCGCTTCTATAGATACTGAATTAGTTAATATTTCCAAACAACTGCATCAGAGTATAGATGAAGTGTTTATCAAAGATGGTCAATTAATTGAAGCAGGAGTACAGATTGATTCTTTAAATGCTGAACTTCTCAATCTTTCTAAACAATTGTGTGAAAAAATAGAGGAGATTGATAAAAAGAATAATCAACTGATTGATAAAGACAATCAGCTAGCGAATAAAGATAGTCAGTTAATGGATAAAGACAACCGGATTGTCTTATTGGATGCCGAACTGCTTAATCTTTCCGGCCAATTACGTAAGCGTATGGATGAAGTGCTGCTTAAGGATGGCCAATTGGTTGAAGAGCGCCAGAGAAATTCTTTTTTAAATGCCGAACTGCTCAATCTTTCTCAACAATTGTGCGAAAGAATAGAGGAGATTAATAATAAGAATAATCAGCTAGTAGAAAAAGAAAACAAAATTTCATTGCTTAATGCTGAAGTGGGCACAAAGAATAGCCAATTAGCAGATAAAGAAAACCTGATATCTTCTTTGAGTGTGAAGGTTATTATAAAAGATAGCCAGCTAGTAGAAAAAGAAAACAAAATTTCTTTGCTTAATACTGAGGTTAGCACAAAGAATAGTCAATTAGCAGAAAAAGAAAACAAAATTTCTTCGTTAAATACTGAGCTCAATGGTATTTATAGTTCAGAGGGGTTCCGTTTTGTTCTGCGTCCTTTATGGACAATTATTTTGGATACGCGTCAGTTAATCAAAGCGGTCTTTAAAAAATTAACCCAGGCGTCTTGGTTTATAATTGCTGTGGCGTTGACTCCGGTTTTTCTAAGTTTAGGATTATGCTTTTTGGTGGAAAGCAGCCTAGGGTTTATTTGTGGACCATTTTTGAGAAAAATATCTCCAAAAAGAAAAGTTAAGTCTATCAGAGAAAGTAAGGTTAGTGTAGTTATCCCTAATTATAATGGAGTGGCGTATCTTAAAGAATGTCTTCCCTCCATTTTTTCTGCCGATGGATTTATTGATGGGCAGAATGAGGTTCTGGTGGTTGATGATGGCAGCAAAGATGAAAGCGTGGATTTTATTAGGAAAAATTTCCCGGGAGCACGTTTAATTAAAAACCGAAAAAATCGCGGTTTTGGTTTTACTTGTAATCGGGGAGTTAAAGCTGCAAAAAACGAAGTAATTGTGTTGATCAATAATGATATTATTTTGACTAAAAATTTCCTGGATCCATTATTAAGCCATCTTTATCGGCATGAAGACATTTTCACCGTTACCCCCAAACTTTATGGATGGGACCGGCAGACTTTTGCCTGGGGTATGCATATGGGGCATTATGAGAATGGCTATATCCGGTTATGGAATGAATCTGAAATTGGCAGTGGCGATAAGATCAGTGAGGCTGCGCCCACGATATTTGCCATTGGCGGAGCGATGGTCTTTCGTAAAGGGGATTTTCTTTGGTTAGGCGGGTTTGATCCCATTTACCGGCCTAACTGCTGGGAGGATATCGATATATCTTACCGGGCTTGGAAGAGGGGTATGAAGGTTATCTATGAACCTTCCAGCCTGATGTATCACAAAGGAAGGGCAACTTTAACTTATGAGCGCCCCAAAGAGATAAAAAATGAACTTTTATTCACCTGGAAGAATATTACAGATCAGGATATCTTAAAAGAGCATTTGAATCTTTTACCTTGGAATCTTTACCGTAACCGTGGTGCTTTTTTTAAAGGGTTCTTTTGGGCACTCAATCATCTTCCCCAAACTTTGTTCCATCGCTTTTTGGAGAGAGGGTATATCCGTGATTTTGAAGACAAAAAGATTTTTAACAAGGTCATGCTTTATTACGGGAATTTTATTAAGCGGGGCCTAGTTCATCCAACCGGCGAAAAACCGAATATTTTAATTGTTTCCCGGTTCCTCCCGTATCCGTTAACTATGGGGGGTAGGATCCGGATTCATAATTTAGTGAAATCATTATCCAGCCGGTACAATTTTAGTTTACTTAGTCTAATTGATCACCGGGATGAATTAAGGTACTTACCGCAGCTTAAAGAGATCTTTAGTGAAGTCTATCCGGTATATGCAAAATCTCCTCTTGGACAGGATTTCCGAGGGCAAAAATTTTATCCTGAACAGTATAAACTTGGTTATAGTTATAGCCAGGAGTTAGCGGATAAGCTTAAGGAACTGAGGGAAACAAAGCCTCTGGATATGATTCATATTGAATCAAATGAGTTATTGTATCTGGTTGATTATGCCGGTTGCCTGCCGATTGTTTATACTGAGCATGATATCAGTTTCCTTTCATTCAAAAAATCCTATTACAAAAAAGATAATCAATTTTTCTGGCCTTTACTGGATAATCTGAAAAGAATTTATTTTCATAACACTCAATTTAAGAGGCTTGATCGGATTATCACTTTGTCCAAAGAAGATGAGTATGTCCTGCGCAGATTCTTTCCTAAGAGTAATATT
>JAPLLZ010000053.1:2129-24264 GCA_026387265.1 Candidatus Omnitrophota bacterium | reverse complement strand
TTGCTTTGGTGCCAACTGGCGTAGATCTAAAACATTTTACGCCGGATAATCACGCCGGCAAATCAAAGAAACTGATATTTGTGGGGCATTACCGACATTATCCGAATGAAGATGCAATTGTTTATTTTGTAAAGAAAATCCTGCCTTTGGTGAGAAAAGTTGTACCGGATGTAGAGTTGTTAATTGTTGGATCTCATCCAACAGCCAATGTTGAGGATTTGACTCAGGAGGATAACGTAACGTTGGTCGGCCAAGTGGAAGACGTTAAGCCCTATCTTTTAGATGCTGCGGTATTTGTAAACAGTATCCGGGTCAGCGCAGGTATTAAGGGTAAGGTCTTGGAGGCGATGGCCAGCGGAATTCCGGTAGTTTCCACAACTGTCGGCTCAAGCGGGATTGATGCCCGCCCCGGAGAAGAAATCTTGATTGCCGATAAACCTAAAGAATTTGCCAAGCAAGTAGTGAGATTACTTGAGGATGAAGAATTAAGATCTAACCTTGTTGCTAACGCTCGGCGTCTGGTTGAGCAAAAATATGGTTGGCTGAAAAATATGGCTAAACTGGATGTAGTCTATAAGAGCCTGCTTTTTGATACTGGGTATGATAATCCAAGTTTTTATTTGACAGATAGAGCTGTGGATAAAACCAATATTTTAGTTGATCGTAAGATTGCACAGTTAGGTGATGATATTGCAGAGCCGTCCAACGGCCCGGAAGAACTGCATATTGAGTTAACTTACAATTGCAATAGCAAATGTATTATGTGTGATCTTTGGGATTATAATAAAAGAAAGACTCAGGATAACCGTGAGTTATCTCTAGATGAAATTAGGTCTTTTGTCGAAGAATCCCGCCTGCTGCAGAAGCCTAAGGTTGTTGTCCTTTCCGGCGGAGAGCCATTTTTAAGAAATGATATAGTTGATCTTTGCGGGTTTTTTAGTAAGCAGCTTCCGCATAGTTCTATCGGGATTCTTACTAATGGCATAAACACGGATGCGGTTTTGAATAAAAGCAAAGAGGTTTTAAGCAGATTTCATCCCCAATCTTTCTGGCTGGGTAGTTCATTAGATGGTATTGGTAAAGAGCATGATAAAATCCGGGGGGTAGAAGGGGCGTTTGAAGGTTTGTATAATACTATCAGGCATTGTAAAAAAGAATTGCCGCAGGTTAAGTTCTCGGTGACTTTTACCCTGACTCCTTACAATGTAGATCAGTTAATTCCGGCTAAACAATTTGCGGATAGCGAAGGGCTGGATTTCTTCGCCCAGTTTGTTGTTCCTAAGCAAGCCCGGGAAGAGTTTATCTGGACCCCTCGGGATTTAGACCGGGTGAATAAAGAGGTTATGCAGATTATTCAGGGGATTGTGGAAAAAATCGGCCAGGGCAACAATATTATTTCTTTAGATAAGATTAAAGATAAGTATTTAATCTCGCAACTTTATTACTGGTCGCATTTGGTTAAATATCAGACTAATCCCCAGCGATTCTTTAAGAAATGCGTTGCCGGAGCAAAGTTTGCTATGTTTAATCCTTATGGCGATTGCTATTTTTGTCCGGGGCATAAAGGCAGCTCTATCGGCAATATACGGGATCAGAGATTTGATAATCTTTGGAACTCAGAGAAAGCCCAGCACATGAGGAGCTTTATTAAAGACGGTGAATGCCATTGCTGGTTAGTTTGCACTGTTTTTCCGGTTCTGGAAAAAGCTTTAAGTAAGCAGTAATATTGTGTCTGACTATGATAGATAGTAATGCAAAAAAAGATCGCATTAAAATACTGCAGAAAGAGATTCTAGATTCTCTGGATGAAAAAGCAGCCAAAGAAGTCTCGGTTATTTCAGCCAGGGAACAGAATCTACTTTTTAATGATTTCGAATATAACCTTGGTAAATTGCAATTGGAATCTACTCCGGAAGGGGTGGGTATTGGCGCGCATTATAATTGTAACGCAAAATGTATTTTTTGTTTAGGCGGTAAACCTAAACTTTTTTCTCTGGAAAGATATAAAGAATTTTTTGAACCGAGACTAAGTCGAATCATTGCCCGAGCTAGGTATCTTAATCTGTGTGGTTTCGGTGAGCTATTACTTATGCCAGATATAGAAAAATTCCTTGACCATCTAGAGCAAACCATCCCAGAAATAAATAAGATCTATACTACTAATGGAACGCCTTTATTGAATCCGGGGGTTTTTGACCGGCTTATCGGTAGCCAGACGGCGATAGAGATTTCGTTACATGCCTCTAATGCCCGATTGCATAAAGTATTAACTAGATTGGATATTTTTGATCAAATCGTAGCCAGGATTAAGCAATTGATTCTGGTCCGTAAGCGTAATAATCGTCCTCACGTGGTTTTAGTTTTCTTGAGCAATACTATGAACATTGAAGACCTTCCTAATTTTGTAAAGCTGGCAGCAGATTTGGGCGTAAATGAAGTTTCCTGTAATTATATGAACATATTCCATAGTTCTCACCTTAAGTTTTCCTGTTTTTTTAAGCAGGAGATTACTAATGCTAGTTTTAAAAAAGCCGAAGAAGTAGCAGCTAAGTTGAAGATGCCGATTAGACTGCCTCCTCGTTTTGGAGAAGACATTTCTTCTATTCAGAAGCGTGTCTGCAGCGACCCCTGGAAATATTTTTATGTAGAGAACGAAGGTTCTGTATTACCCTGTTGTTTTGCAGGTGATCACGTTGGCTATCTGGACGAAGCTGGTTTTGAAACAATTTGGAATGGAGTTTATTACAAAAATTTACGTCAATCATTATCTCAGGGGCAACCCGGTGAATGGTGTAAATATTGCTATAAAAACAAAGTCGAGAATCTAAATGATATACGTTCGCTTATAAATTTTAAACCGGGATTCCGGGATAAAATCTTAAAGGGGTATAGATCATGAAAGTAGCTTTAATTCAGTGTCCTGCCTGGGGTAGAGACTGCCCACCGTATACGGTCGCTTTGTTGTCAGCAGTGCTACGTACAAAAGGGCATGAGGCGTTTGGGTTTGATTTAAATAATGCGTTGTATTGTAGTGGTGCCGATAAATATAGGTCGATGTGGGATGATAAAGATAACTATTCGTTTTGGAGCAATACAGCATTAATTTCGGAGTTTATCCGTGATAACGAAAGGATGATAGATTTTCAGATAAATAGGATTTTGAATACCGGAGCAAAAATTATAGGATTTACCGTTCACTTTTCATCTTTGTTGGTTAGCTTGGAGGTTGCCCGGAGAATTAAAAAGGCAGATAAGGATAGAATTATTGTTTTCGGAGGGCCGGACTGTTGCCGGGAATTAAGAGGGAAGAAAATAATTAGGGAGGATTTTATTGATATTGTGGTTGTTGGTGAAGGTGATGAGGTACTTCCAGAGTTAGCGGGGATTGTGGAAGCGGAAGGACGCGTAGAGTTTTCCTCAGGCACCTTGCTTAAAAATGGCAAAAAAATTATCGATTGTGGTGATCGGCCGGTAGTAAATTCTTTAGATTCGTTGCCGTTTCCGGATTACAGCGATTTCCGTAAAGGCATACTGTCAGGGCATTACCGGCAACCGGAGCGCTTAGAGGTTCTTGATAGTCGGGGCTGCCCTATGCGGTGTCATTTCTGTAGCGAATGGCAATTTTGGAAATCTTATCGCTCCATGAGTGGAAAACGGATATTTGAAGAGATTGCCTACCAGATGAAGCGGTTCCCGGGAGTAAACTATTTCTATTTTATCGGCTCTTTGTTGAACGGCAATATTAAAGAATTGACTAATTTTTGTGATTTAGTTATTTCAAGCGGGATAAAGATAAAATGGTCAGGGCAGGCAATTATCCGTCCGGAGATGGCTAATGAGCTTTTGGATAAGATGGCTAAGGCCGGCTGTGAATGGTTGGGTTATGGTATTGAGAGCGGTTCACAAAGAGTGGTCCGGAATATGAACAAGCGCTTTTCTATTGCCAATGCCGAAGAAGTGCTGGAGAATACGCGTAAAGCAGGGATTAGTACCCAGGCCAATTTTATGTTCGGCATACCTACAGAGACAGAGGATGATTTTAAGAAAACTCTGGAGTTTCTTCAGCGTAACAGAGACCACATCGGTTCTATTTTAGCCAGCCAATCTTTTTGTGTCATTGATAAAGGGACATATCTTTATACTCATGCCAAGAAATTCGGTATTCAAAATCACCAGCACCATCTTTATTGGGAAACCAAAGGTAACAGTTATATTGATAGATTTGGGCGTTATGAGGAATTTTGCCGATTGGCGCTTTCTTTAGGGGTACCGGAGACTTCCGGGGTTTTAAGAGTTAAGCCGGATAAGTGGTCGCTTCTGGGTGATTACTATTTATTTAAGAAAGATTATTTTTTAGCGCTTGAATGTTTTGAAAAGTCGGCGAATCTTGAATCTAAGAATGAGGCAACTTTAAAAAAAATAGAAGAATGTAAAAATAAATTAAAAGTAAAAAGTAGAAGCAAGTTTCATCGTGGCAAGCATCCCAAAAAAATAATTTTGAAAACTAACATTAAGCTTATTGCGTTAAATCAAAAAAACAAAACCCAGTCTCAGGGACAAAATATCAGTTTGGATCAAGAACGGGTCAAAGAGGCCTTGACGAGACTGGGGTGGCAGGAGAAGCTTGATAATTATCTGTTGGTTGAGCGTGAAAAACAAATGCGCCAGCACTATGTTTCAGGCTATCCTTATTGGTTGACTATTGACCCGAGTAATTTCTGCACCTTGAAGTGTCCTTTCTGTCCTACAGGACAGTCGCGCCGGAGTAGAGAGAAAGGAGTTTTGACTTTGGAGAATTTCAAAAAAATTGCGGATGAGTTGGGACCCTATTTAATGCACATAGATTTTTGCAATTGGGGAGAGCCTTTTTTAAATCCGGAGTTGGCAAAATTAATAAAATATGCCAAACAGTATAATATTGACACTAAAGTTGATTCAAACTTAAACCATTTTAACGAAGCATATGCTGAAGAAATAATTCTATCTGGGTTAGATAAGATTATTGTTTCCATTGATGGCATAACTCCAGAGACATATTCAAAGTATAGAGTAGGCGGAGACTTTGATACGGTAATTAAAAATTTAAAGATATTGATTAACAAGAAAAGAGAACTTGGTAAAACTAATCCTTATATTTGTTGGCAGTTTTTAGTTTTCCGGCACAATGAGCATGAGGTCGAGCAGGTAAAAAAAATAGGGAAAGACTTGGGTGTGGATAGCGTATCAATCACCAAGGCGTTTATCGGTAATCAGGATTGGATTCCGTTAAATAAGGAATACAGCCGTTACCGGATAAAGAAGAATAAAGTTGAGGTGACTTCGGAATGTTTTAAGCCTGCGCAAGAACTTTATTGCAATTGGCCTTGGGAGGAAATAGCGATTAATCCCAATGGTTCTGTTTCCGTATGCTGTTCGGTAGAAGACGAAAAAGACGATTTTGGTAATATATTTGAACGGCCATTTAAAGATATCTGGAATAATAGTCTGTATAGACAAGCTAGAAGATTTATCAAATATAAAACAGCACCTGAAGATGGCCAGAAAAACATATGTATTGGATGCAGACATGCGGGGATGACCAATATTGATATATTCTCCTGTCATTCTTTGTTCGCTGTTTCTAAATGACCAGTAGCAGTTAATTATTCATCAATACCTGTTGGAGTATTTACTAGGAAATGATTGCTAGAAAACAGAAAATACTGTTGGTTTTAGTCAGTTTAGCGATTAGCTTGTTGTTCATCGAGAGCATTGCGCGCCTGGCAGGAGTTATTTATACGGCTTATAGAATAAGAAACAAACATGTTACAACCCAAACGGAGAAGCCAATTATAAAAATTATATGCCTTGGTGATTCTTTTACTTTTGGCATGGGGGCTGGATCTGGACAAGGGTATCCTGATCAATTAGAGAAAATATTAAATGAGAATATCCAGGATAAGAAATTTATTATTTTCAACCGAGGTATTCCTGGTAATAATTCTTCCATGGTCTTAAAAAACTTAGTGGGTAATATTAATACTTATAGACCGGATATAGTTTTTCTTCTTATCGGCTCGAATGATTCCACTACTTTAAGCGATAGCGATTGCTATTTATTTAAGTCCCTGAGCTTTGATAAAATTGCCTCTTTTTCTTTAGAGTTGGATGCTTTGTTTAGTAATTTGAAAACATATAAAATGATTAAAATAGTTACTTTGAATTTGAAAAATAAATTTATGCATAAGGTTGATTTTGAGGATATTGATGCGCAGGAGGAATTGGATTATCCGAAAGTAAAAATACCTCAGAGTAATTACCGGGGCCCAAACAGTAAACAGAAAGAAAGGTATCTTCGCTTAGCGGAGTCGTTGTGTTCGGAAAACAAATTTAGCGATGCGGAGAAGATTATCGCAGATATGCCTGAAGGGATTGATCTGCAAGATAGAAGAGAATGTGTGCTTTTAAGCGATATATATTCTGGGCAGGGTAAATATGACTCAGCAATAAATATAATAAAAATTTATATTCAAGATAATCCCGAAGATGCGCAGTTTATTTTTAGATTAGGGGAGAATTATTATTATTTAGGTGAAAATAACGGTACGGTAAATAATGAAGATTATCAGCAGGCAGCGGAATTATTCCGGCGTTCATTATCTTGTGCTGATCCGAGTGATTTAAGGCTCAAGATAGATAATTACAGTTATTTGGCTCGAACATATTTTGCTCAAGGGGATAATGTTTCGGCTCAAAGGATGACAGGGGAGGCTCTAAAAATTCGTCCCAATAACAGATTCCTCCGGCAATTTAAACGGGTGATATCAGAATCCAGGCAAACAGAGCAAGAAAAAGAAATTTTCAGGAAACTGTTATATTATAACCTGAGTAGGATTATCAATTTATGCCAGGTTTATAATATCAGGATTGTTCTATTAAATTATCCCAATGAAGGCAAAGGCGGGATTAGAGCAGAGATTGCTCATAAATATAAAATTCCCTTTGTGGATATCGGTGATGAATTTGCCCAGGCTTTATCTAAATATAGCCGCAAAGATCTTTTTTCATCCGACCAAGCACATCCTAACTCTAATGGGTATAGAATTATGGCTGAGACTATTTTTAAGGCTTTTACTGCACAAAAATTTGGAGTTTTTTAATGAAGATAATTTTAATTCAATCTCCGGTATGGGGAACGTATGACCCTCCATTAGCTTTAGCTCAGTTATGCGCCTGTTTGAAAAAAGCTAACCATCAAGTTTATGCCCTGGATTTGAATATTGAATTATATCTTAATCGTAAAGAGAATAATAAGGGACTCTGGGCATGGGAAAAGTGTGATTTCTGGTATAACGCTGACAATGTGTTTAAGTTTTTTTCTGAAAACGAGGCTCTAATTGACCAATACATAAAACAGATTATCGCTTATAATCCGCAAATGGTCTGTTTTTCTGTTTGTACTGCTTCTCGTTTCGCCAGTCTAGAGTTGGCCAGAAGGATTAAGCAGGAGCGTAAGGATCAGGTTATCCTTTTTGGCGGAACATTATTTTTTGAAGATTCTTGGTGTAAACACATATTGTCGGAGGGAGTGGTGGATATTGTAGCTTTCGGTGAAGGAGAAGTAACCTTGTGTGAACTAGCGCATTTGTTAGAGGACAAAAAACCGCTGGATAGTTGTCAAGGGATAGTTTATAAAATTGATGGTCAGATTTTTCATAATTCACCCCGGCCGATGTTGTCCAATTTGGATGAGTTGCCGTTTATGGATTTTTCAGATTTACCATTGGATAAATATGATGATAAATGCCATATTCCCATATTGGCCAGCCGTGGATGCGTTCAACAATGCGTATTCTGCAGTTCGAAGGCCTTTTGGCCGGGGTATCGCCATATGAGCGGCAAGCGGATATTTGATGAAATAAAATTCCATAAAGAGCGAGTGCCAGCATTGGGGCACATTGACTTTTTAGACTTGCTAATTAATGGAGATATAAAAGCTCTACATTCTCTTTGTGATTTAATGATTGATTGGGAATTGAAGGATGATATTACTATTTCTTGGGTAGCCAATGCGATTATCCGCAAAGAGATGACCCCGGAGTTGCTGGGGAAAATGAAAAAAGCAGGCTGTAAACATCTGATTTATGGAATCGAGTCAGGTTCGCAGAGAGTTTTAGGATTAATGAAAAAAAGATACGCTTTGGAGGATGCCGACGATGTGATCAAGGCTACACATGAAGCCGGAATAGTCGCTACTGCAAATTTCATGTTTGGCTTTCCTGGAGAAGAAGAAGAGGATTTCCTGGCAACCATGGAGTTTATTAAAAGGAATGCCCGGTATTTGGACCGGGCATATCCGAGCAGGACATTCTGCGCTATCGAAGAATACAGCTATTTGCATGCACATCAGTCTGAGTTTGGTATTGCGGCTAATTCTCCCAACCATTTATATTGGGAATCAGTAGATGGCAGAAATGTTTATCCAGAGAGGCTGCGCCGTTGCGAAGAATTTTGTACGTTGGCCTCTTCTTTAGGGATTGAAGTTGCTAGCGGGGTACAGACCTCAGTTGATCTTGATCGCTGGTTTAATTTAGCACATTATTATGAGTATAAAAAAGATGTTAACCGGGCGTTGGAGAATTACTTAAGTTATTATGAACGAGAGCCGAAAGATAAGCTAATTACAGAAAAGCTTCTGGGTTACTATGACTATGCTAATGACCAGGTTAATCATCCACAGGTAAGTTCTGATATATTGTGCCGGCTTAAAAAAGCCGTTAATTCTATTAAATCTATCAGGGAATTTTCGCAGGTTGTGAATAGTTTCGGCAGAGGCGGCAGAGGGAAAAGCCTGGCTTTGGCTAAGGCAGAGCAGCGCGATAATTTAGCACTTAATGATGCCGAATATAGCGATAAAAAGGTGAATCTTAAGTCTACTCCCAAGGCTTTTTTTCTCCAGGTCTCTGGCCCCTGTAATGCCAGTTGCACATTTTGTTCGCGCGGTAATGATTATGAAATGTTTAACCTGGAGACATTCAGAGAACGGTTTGAAGAAAAATTATTTTATACTCCGCAACGGGCTCAGCAGATTATTTTAACCGGTTCAGGTGAATATCTCTTGTTGCCGCAAGCCAAGCAGATCCTGGATTTTTTTGATGCGACTTTCCCGCATGTAGAGAAAATGTTTTCTACTAATGGTTCCGGATTAACCCAGGAGATCTGTGAAAAAATAACCGCAGGCAAAAGCAAGTATACTATTCATGTTTCACTCCATGCTGCTAATGGCCAACTGCACAAAGTGATGACGCGTTTGGATAATTTCCATAAAATTTTAGGGCAATTAAAATATTTGCTGGAGTTGCGCAAGCAGACGCAAAATGTAAGAGTTAACCTGATTTTTGTAGCAACTACTTTAAATATTGAAGATTTTCCGAATTTTATTTTGTTGGCTGCTAAATTAGGTGTAGATAAAGTAATTTGTTATTATAATTATATCTATGTCCCTGCGCAAAAGTATCTTTCCTGTTTTTTTAAACAAGAGTTAACCAACCAGAAATTCGATGAAGCAGAAAAATTAGCCGCTGATTTGAATATAAAAATTGAGCTACCGCCAAGATTTAATCAAGAACATTATCCAGAGCGCGGTATTTGCTCGGAGCCCTGGAGCCAAGTTATGTTTGATCTTAACGGGCACATTCTTCCTTGCGATGCTGCAGAAGATTGCAATGAAAGCCTGGCAAATGTTTCCTGGTTTGGAGATATTTGGAACGGGCAGTATTACAAAAAACTGAGAGAGTCATTGGTGGATGGCTCAAGTACTTGTTTTAAATATTGTTTCCGGGCTAATCCTGCTTGCGTTAACGATTTCCGCTCTCATGTGATCCGCCGCGGCAGGAAAGATGCGGATATCGATATACTCTGGGCGGATAATCTATAATGTCAAAAAATTGCCCTTGTACCGATAATAACATGAATTTGGATGAATATTATAAAAATCCGGTTATTGACTCCTGGACTTATGTTGCGATGGGCATGGATAAGTTGAAAGAGCATGACCGGGGATCATATGACAGAATTAAAGAGAGCCAGGAGCTACTGTTTTCGGAACAAGAAGAAATTATGGCTTATGTTAAAGAAAATAGTGCAAGGTTAGGCTGGGATTGGCCGGAAGTTTCCCGGCATATTGAACAGTTTTTGCAAAAGTTTCCTTTAGCTTTACGCCGGAATGTTGCCTGGGATGATTTCAGTTTTATTTTTTTATATCTTCTGACTAAAATTATTAGACCTAGAGTGATCATTGAAACCGGCAGCAACATAGGATTCAGCAGTTCATTTATCGCTTTAGCAGTTAAAGAAAATAATAATAATTGTAAATTTTATACCATTGATCCTTATTTAGAATATGAATGGAAGGCGATGAGTTTTTATGAGCATAGCCAAGCAAGGAAGCAAAAAATTAACTATAGCAAAGTTATCGGCCGTTGTGCTCCGCTGGCCATTGTTCCGGCAGACTTAAAGGAACATATCATTTTAAAAAGCGGATATTCGCGGGATGTTTTACCGGGGCTGCTTAAAGAGAATGAAATCGTGGATATATTTTTCCATGATTCTGACCATGGATACCGAAATATGGTTTGGGAATGTGCATCCGCTTTGCCTCAAGTCAGCCCGGGCGGTTACGTGTTAGTCCATGACATAAATCTGAATGTGGCTTTTAAAAAGATGTTCGGCGATGCAGGAGGCGTGGAAATAAAAGAACATTTGGGGGTTTTCAGAAAGAATGATGAAAAATTAACTATTGATGGCCAATGGTCTTATCCAGAAAGCAATTCTTCGCTAAATGACCTGGAATATAAAAACCAAAAGACGGAGTTGGAGTCTTCTCCGAAAAACATGGTGATTCAGCTGGGGGGTGTCTGTGATTTAAATTGTGTTTTCTGTTCAGGCCGGAAAAATAAAGAAGGTTTAACTTATGATGAATTTTACCGGAATCTTGAAGGCAAGATTACCCGTTACCTTGCTCAAGCCGAAAAGATTATTTTCAAATCCTGCGGTAATTTCTTTAAGGCAGCCGAAATGCAAAGGATGCTTAATTGGCATATTAATTGTATTGAGCTGAATTTTCCGTTAATAGAAAAAGTCTATTATACTAACGGGTTTGATTTGACCGAGCAAGCGATAGATTTTATTATCCATCCGGGTGGAATTTGCGGTAGGGAATATCCGGTAAAAAGCACTGTAAATATCCTTTTATATGCTTCTAATAGTAAAATGTATAAGACTTTAACTCGCAGCGAAGATTTTAATGTTATTTTAAAAAGAGTTCAACAGCTTATAAGAACCCGTGAAGACAAGAATCGCTTTAAAATAGTTTTTACGTTTTTTGCTACTACTTTGAACATTGAAGATCTGCCGGAATTTGTAAGGTTAGCCTCTAGTTTAGGAGCGGATAAAGTGGATTGTCTGTATAGCTATATTTATGTCCCGGGACAAAAATATCTCTCCTGTTTTTTTAAGCAAAAAATGACAAACGAGATTCTGGAAAAGACAGATAACCTGGCTACTCGCTTGGGGCTGGAAGTGGCTTTACCTCCTAAATTTGGACAGAAAAGCTATCCAAACGGTTCCGTTTGTTGTAAACCCTGGGATCAGATAACTATTAATGCCGCCGGGGATGTCCTGGCTTGTGATTCGGGGATAACCTGCGATGAGAATTTACAAAAAAAGCCTTTTATGGAAGCCTGGAATAGCCCTTATTACCAGAATCTTAGGAAAGAGGTTGCCCGGGGCAGCGGATGTTTTAACTATTGTTTTAGCGCTAATCCTGCTTGCGTGAATGATTTTCGTGCGCACGTGTTTTGCCAAGAGAGTAAGAAGCCGGAAATTAATATTCTGTGGGCGGATAATTTTTAGGCGGGTAAATAGTGGATAGGGATAATAACGGAAAGGATATTTGTTCAATGATTCCGGCAGTACGTTTCACCTGGAATATGCTTTATGACTGCAATTATCGCTGTGCATATTGTTTCTTCGAAGGTAAATGGGAAGAATACCGTAAAAGAAATCTCTATTTTTCTCCCGGACAATTAAGGGTATTTTGGGAGAGGGCTTATAAAAAATACGGGCCGATTTATTTGATTATTACCGGAGGGGAACCGTTTATATATCCCAATTTTATTGAGATAATAAAAAATGTATCCGAATTTTGTTTTCATATTAATATTTCTAGCAATTCTTCCGGAGACCTGCAGGGTTTTGTGGAGGAGGTTAGCCCGCAGAAAGTTTCCCTTTCTCTTTCATATCATCCGCAATTTGACAGCTTGGATAATTTTATTGAACGTCTTTTGTTTATCCGCCGGCATAAGTTTAACGGATGTGTAAACTTTGTAGCTTATCCGGCGTTTCTTAAAGAGATCCCTTTGTCCAGGGAAAGGGTTTCTGCGGTTAATGAGGAGCTCAAAGTTATTCCTTTTTTTGGAGAGTATCGCTCAAAGATGTACCCGGAAAGCTATACTTCTGAAGAGCAGAAAATTATCGGCATAGATGAATCCTGGTTTGCCAAAGTTAAAAGAAGCGGCGCGATGTGCCAGGCCGGGCATAAAACCGCCTTGATTTTTCCCGACGGCAAGGTGGCCAGGTGCGGACAGGTAGGAGAAGATGTAGTGGTGAGTAATTTCTTTGACGACAAATTTAAATTATTGGATAATCCTTTGCCTTGTCCGGCAGAATATTGCCCTTGCGATGAAGGCGAGGTGTTGCCTCCGGAGAATGCCATAGTCAAGAATGAGAACATGGATGAATATGCTAAAAGCTTAACGCAAATTAGTGAAATTAAGCCCGGGGATGTTATTGATTGCGCTAAATCCACTTCTATCCATCCGGAGCCCGTTTCTGTTCCCCAAATAAATTTCACCTGGGATAGCCATTATAAATGCAATTTCCGTTGTCCTTATTGCTGGTTTTATGAAGGCTGGGTGGAGGGCAGCAAGCGGAATACTTATCTGTCTGTTGAAGAATGGATGCGGCACTGGGGAAGAATCCATAGTATTTATGGTAAATGCCATATTGCAATTACCGGAGGCGAGCCTTTTCTTTATCCGAATTTTATCCAGTTGGTTAAGCAATTATCCCAAGTTCATTCTGTTAAAATCACTACTAATATGTCCGGGGATATTGAAACCTTTGTCAAAGAGATTGACCCGCGAAAAGTAATTTTAGATCTTAATTTCCACCCTTTGTTTTCTAATCTGGAAACCTATATAAAAAAGGTGATGCTTTTAAAAAATGCAGGCTTTAAGGCCGGAGTCTGTTATTTAGCTTATCCGCCGCAAATGAAACAGATTAATGCGGTAAAGAAGCGTTTTGAAAGCGAGGGCATTAACTTTGCTTTAGCAGCATTTTGGGGTGAATATCTGGGGCAACGTTATCCTGAAAGTTATAGTCAAGAGGATCGGGAAATGATCCGGCCTTTTTTAGGAGATATCGATAGAATAACTTATCATCTAAAGGGGCAAAGCCCCAAAGGAAAATTATGTAATGCCGGGCATAAATATGCGGTTATCCAGGCCGATGGAAAAGTTATTCGATGTGGCCCTTTAGCAGATAAAGTAATCGGCAGTTTTTTTGATGAAGAATTCCGCCTTTTGGATTCGCCTAAACCTTGTGAAGCAGAAACTTGTCCTTGTAACGAGTATGTTAATCTTTTGGAAGCAAAGGAAAATTGATGGAAAATAGTTTAGAAAATAAGAAACAACCTATCTCTTTTAATTGGGACATGCATTATGTCTGTAATTACCGTTGTCCTTATTGCTGGTTTTATGGTAGATGGCAAAAAATGCCTTTTAAGAATATATACCCACCTTTAGAGCAAGTATTAAAAAAATGGGAGAATATTTACAAAAGATATGGTTCGGTGCTTATTGAATTAATCGGCGGAGAACCGTTAATTTATCCGAATATAGTCCAGCTGGTTCATGGGTTAGCGGCTTTACATAAAATCGTGATTATAAGTAATCTATCGGTAGATGTAGACGACTTAACCAGGGGAATTGATTGTTCTCGCTTAAGTATCAGCGGAAGCTTCCATCCGGCATTTGCCGACTTTGAAAGATTTCTTGAGCGCGCGGTAATGATTAAAGAAAGGGGATTTGGAGATCGCATATCTTATGTGGCTTATCCGCCACAGATTAAGTCCATGCATTATTACATGGATAAATTTAGGAAGCATGGTATTTATACTCAGGTAGTAACATTCTGGGGTGAATATGAAAATGTTCAATACCCGTTGGGTTATACCGATGAGGAAAGAAAGATTATTGAGCCAGATTTAGGGATTAGGAGGAATGAGAAATTTCAGTTGGTTCCTAAAAGCGTCAAGGGGAGATTGTGCCGGGCCGGGCAGGTATATGCAGATATCAAATCGGATGGTTCTGTTGTAACTTGTGGGGGGAATAATCCGCGCCTAGTCGGCAATTTGTTTAATGATGATTTTAAGTTGTGGGAGGATCCCCAGCCCTGTCAATCAGAAATATGTCCTTGTAACGAATGGGCTGGTTTATTAGTTGTTGATACACAACCGGATTCAGTTGATATGTCGGTAATTGAAAAGTTAGCTTTGGTTTCTGCTGCTCCGGCACAAACGCAAGATTTAGCGGTTACGATTGATCGAAGCGCAATTGCTCCCAAGCGAGTTTTTTTAACTTGGGATATTCATTATGGTTGTAATTATCAATGTAGTTATTGTAATACTCCTAAACCTTGGGATCCACCGGGTAAATGGGATAAAAATAGGGATAAGATAGTCTATCCGCATATTGATAAATTATTTGAGATCTGGCAGGATATCTATAATCGATACGGCAGTTGCGAGATACATATTACCGGAGGGGAGCCTTTTGTTTATCCATCATTTCTGAAATTAATTAAATTTTTATCTACCATTCACACCTTAGAGATTATTACTAATCTGGCGAGTGATGTTCAGGATATTTTAAATAATGTTACTGCAGATCGGGTGCGCATAGGTACTACTTTTCACCCGGAATTTACTGATTTAAATGAATTTCTAGAAAAGCATGTAATTTTACGGAAAAATGGTTTTGATACGTGGGCTAATTACGTTGCTTATCCGCCACAAATGGATAAAATGGCCAGCTACAAAAAAGAGTTTGATAAATTAGGCATTTCGTTTAATATGCAGGCTTATATGGGTAAATTTAATGGGAAAGATTATCCGGGTGGATATGATGCTAGTGAACTTTCCCATTTAAAGGGATGCTATGAGGATGATGATATTGTCAATAAGAAAACCATAGAATGGAAGACGGGAACGGAATATAAGAAAACGAAGGGTAAGCCTTGCCGGATGGGCCAGATGTATGCCAAGATTTATCCTAATGGTGATGCATATCGGTGTTGTGGGAACTTAAAGGAGACCATCGGTAATCTCTTCGACGGTACTTTTAAACTCTTGGATGAGGCCCAGCCTTGTAATTGTGAACCATGCTTTTGTTGGAGGTGTATGTTAGTGGAGCAGGAGGCTGGTTGGTCGCCGCATTGGATTGTGCCCGAGAAAAAGATTTATCAAGCATTTAAATAAGACAGTTAAATCATTACGATGATCATTTCGATATGGCTTTGTAATTTAAATTACTTTAAAGTTCGAGGCAAGTGAGGTTAATGTATAATCAACAAGTGTATTTAGAAAATAAAAAACATAATCAAACAGAGATTGCGCAAGCTAAAGTTATCTTAGCATCCAAGATCCGCAGGTTAATGGTTGTTTTAACGAGTAGGTGTAATATAAACTGCATTATGTGTGAAAGGAGACTGGGCGATTTTACTTTATCTAGAGCAGCGGTTGAGCAGATTATTGAGTTTTTCCCATATTTGGATTCGATTATGTGGCAGGGGGGAGAAGTTTTTCTAGTTGATTATTTTGAAGAATTGTTCGAAAAGGCGGCTGGTTATCCACACTTGATACAAGAAATAAATACCAACGGACTTTTGATTACGCAAAATTGGGCTAGAATGATCGCCCGGGCAAATGTCAGATTAATTCTTTCAATCGACAGTATAGATAAAGAGATATACGAATATATAAGAAAAGGAGCCAAATTTGAGACCTTAATCCATAGTTTATCTTTGCTTAAAGAAGTAAGAAGCGGCCAGGATAAGAATAATATTGCATATATTATTAATGTTGTAGTTATGCGTTCTAACTATCAAGGTTTGGATGATTTTGTTGATTTTGCGTTAAAATATGGATTTGGCAGTATTAATTTTATGTGTATGAGTGGTAAACAATGTCCTCAGGAGAATATTTTTGATCCTATAGATAAAAAAGCCATTGATTACCTCACTGAGTCAATTCCTAGGATTATTGACAAGTCGCGTCTTTGTGGCTTGAATATCAATTGTGAGTTTGCAAAGTATTTGTTTCAGGTTGAAGCGCCGGTTATCAGGAATTCTTTAAATACCTGTCCGGAGACGCTATTTTGCTCGATGCCCTGGAGATCATTATTTATTGATGAAGCACAGCAGGGCGGTAAATTTTATCCAGAATGTCTGTGTATTAAGCCAGCCGGATAACTATCAAAAAACACGTTAAAAGAAATATGGAATAATGAAATAATGCAGTTGTACCGCAAGAGGATTGCTGCTGGAGAATTAGAAGATTGGTGTAACCCTAATTGTATCAAAGGTATCGTAAATAAAGATTTTCTCCGGGATTCGTAATTGCATATGAAAATTGCCTTAGTCTTAACGCCGTTTCTTTATAAAAGATGTCCATTGATTGGGTTGGCTTATCTGGCGGCTAGTTTAAAAAAGAGCGGATATGAAGTCGATATTTTTGATTTAAACTCTGAAATGGACGCTTTGAGTGCCGGAGAAGAAAAAGATTGGGCCGATGAATTGTTCGTGAAAAAGTTTTTTGAACAGCACCGTACTTATTTTGAGTCGCAGGTAGAAAATATTCTGCAGAGCCAGGCAAGAATTATTGGATTTACCATATGGACTTCCACAAAACATTTAAGTTTAGCCTTGGCTAGGATGATTAAGCAAAAGGATAAAAACAAGTTGATTGTTCTAGGGGGTCCGGAATGCAGTTTTTACAAAGGCAGTTTTATTAAAGACCCAGCTGTAGACTTGGTGGTTTTCGGGGAAGGTGAGCAGACCATGGTTGAGATAGCCCGGACGTACGAAGCTGTGGGTAAAATTAATTTTTGTTCCGGAACTTTATTAAAATTAGACCAGGATGTGCTTGATTGCGCCCGGAGGCCGGAAATAAAAGATCTGGATTCTTTACCGTTTCCCGACTTTTCTGGTTTTATGCTCGAGCGGTATTATTCTATTCGGACGCTTCCCATAATGTTTAACCGGGGGTGTTTAAGGCGTTGTGTCTTTTGTAATACAGCTGTAACCTGGGAAAAATGCCGTTTTCGGGCAGCAGAGAATATTTTTGCAGAAATGATTTTCCAGAGAAAGAATTATCCTGATTTGCAGAGGTTTGAGGTTGAAGACTCAGCACTGAATATTAATTTAAAGGAATTGTCGGATTTATGCGACCTAATGAATTCGGATAACCTGAAAGTCAGCTGGGGCGGTTCTGCAATTATCCATCCGGAAATGGACTACAATTTACTTAAGAAAATGGCGCAAGCCGGGTGTAGCTGTCTGTCTTATGGTTTAGAGAGCGGCTCTCAGCAGGTAGTAGATAGTATGAAAAAAGGTTTTAAAGTTGAAGATGCCGAAAGGTTAATTCGGGATACATCTAATGCAGGCATAGAGGTATTGTTGAATATTGTTATCGGTTTCCCCAATGAAACCGAATACGATTTTGTGCAAACAATGGATTTTATTAAGAGAAACCGTGAATATATTCATTCTATTGCTATCCCTAGCGAATGTACGATTGGAAACAGCACTTATTTGCATTTACATCCTGAAGAGTTTAATGTTGATTGGGATGAGCAAGGATATTGGAAAACCCGTGATGGAATAAATACCCATGATTTTAGGCAAAAAAGAATGGAGATTTTTAAGGATTTTGTTAATACTTCGGGAGTTAGGCTGCAGATTTCGAAACTTCCTGACGGAAAATAAGAATCTATGCAGGGTGTGAAAGTTTAATCAGGATTAAAAAATTAACTATGAAAGTAGCTTTAGTTAGATCTCCTTGTGTTAATTTACCCTATCCGCCTTCAATTGGCATGGCTTATATCAGCGCTGCTTTAAAAAAAGCTGGCCATGAAGTGTTTATTTTTGATTTAAATATTGAGATATTCCATACTGTTAGCGATGATGATAAAAAAATATGGAATATTTCGGATGTGTCGGGTTTATTTGATTTTGGAGAGGGGATTTTTCATAAGTACGAGCAGCTATTTAAAGAATACATCAAAAGGATACTTGAAACCGGAGTAAGCGTAGTTGGTTTTTCTGTTTGGAATACCAATGTAGGATTGAGCTTGAAGCTGGCTAAAGAAATAAAGCAGCTTAATCCAGATATTAAAGTGATCTTCGGCGGACCTGATTGTTTTCCGAGATGGTCAGGTGGTTCATCAGCTAAAAATGACTATGTAGATGTAGTCGTCTATGGAGAAGGAGAAGAGACGATAACGCAGGTAATTTGATTGCGGCAGTCGGAATCCAATTCATGATTTGGACGCATTAGCGTTTCCTGACTTTGACGGGTTTCCTTTAGAAAAATATATGACTAGGGAGATGTCGATCCTTTTTAACCGGGGTTGTCCAAGGAAATGTGCTTATTGTTCTTTGCCGGGCACTACCCCTACATATCGCTCCCGTAGCGCCCAGTCTATATATGAAGAAATTAAACATCAAATTAAAAAATACCCATATATCGATTCATTTCATGACGACTCTCCGGCCTTAAATTCTAATCTCAAAGAGCTGTCAGGGTTATGCGATCTTATAATTCAAGATGGTTTGAAAATACGCTGGTCGGGATTCGCCAGTATTAATAAACATATGGATGTTATTTTGCTGAAGAAGATGAAAGAGGCAGGCTGTTCAGGATTGAATTTTGGCATAGAAAGCGGTTCTCAGAAAATAGTTGATAAGATGCGTAAAGGTTTCCGTATCGAAGATGCTGCAGATAATCTTCGGGATGCGTATAATTTAGGCATTGAAACCGTAGCAAATTTTATTATTGGTTTTCCCGGGGAAGAGGAAGAGGATTTTCAGCAAACCTTAGAGTTTATTTCATCTAATAAACAATATATTTCTTATGTGGGTAGTTCAGCTTCTTGTTGGATTGGCCCGTATATCTGGCTATATGAACATTCTGAGGAGTTTGGGATTATCCCGGATCAAAATTTTTCAGGTTGGTCGTGTAAGGAAGTTAATGATCAAATACGCAATGAACGGGGTCTCAGATTTAAAAAGCTGCTTGATTCGCTAGAGATAGGTAAGAGTTATCCGCAATTATCGGAGAAGAAATGAAAGTCGTTTTAATATTAACACCTAGTTGGGGAATCGAAACGCCGCCTTTGGGGATTGCTTTGTTGGCTGCTTCATTGCGAAAACGCGGATTCAAAGTCCAGGTGTTTGATTTTAATGTACGATTCCATAATCAACAAAAAGAAAGGGGATTGTGGAAAGGCGAAGAAGACCTCCACTGGGAAAGCGAAAGCGATATTGCTAAATTTGTCAAAGAAAATAACGAACTTCTAAATTCATTTGCCAGTGAAGTTTGTTTGACTGATGCTCAGGTTATTGGATTTTCCATATATAATACTACCTGGAGATTGAGCGTGGAATTAGCCAGGCGGATTAAGGAAAAGGACAAAAATAGGATTTTGATTTTTGGAGGACAACGATGTTATCCTGTGCAGGCAGCAGAAGGATTAATTAATAATGATCCGGTAGATGCGGTAGTTATGGGCGAGGGTGAGGAAGTTTTAGTAGAGCTTATCGATAAAATCGATAAATTAAAGCGGATAGAATTTTGCCCTGGGGTTTTTTACAAAAAAGGCGGTCGGGTTATTGATTGCGGTAGGCGTCCTGCGGTAGCCAACATTAACAAGCTTCCTTTTCCGGACTTTAGTGATTATAATCTTGCTGATTATGATAATCCGCATCAATTATCTATACTTTCAAACCGAGGGTGTCCTTATCCGTGCGTTTTTTGCAGCACTAAATTGTTTTGGGCTGGCTTTAGGTCCATGAATGGTCAAAGGATGTTTAGCGAAATAGATTATCAATTAAGCCACCATAAAGAGGTTAACTTCTTTACTTTTAATGATCATGTAGTTAATGCGGATATGCGGGCTCTTACGGATTTTTGCGAGTTAGTTATAGATGCCAAATTAAACCATCGAAATAGTTCTTCTTGGGAAAAATTAATCTGGAGAGGAGCGGCGGTGATCAGGGATGAGATGAGCGCTGATTTTATGTGCAAAATGCAAGCGGCCGGCTGCACTGAACTTGAATATGGTATTGAAAGCGCATCAGTAGCAATAAGGAAATTAATGAATAAGCCTCCTTATGATCTTGGGGTGCTTAGAAAGGTAATCCGGGATACCCATAGCGCCGGAATCAGGACTCGGGTTAATTTTATGTTCGGTTTCCCCGGAGAGACAGAAGATGATTTTCAGGAAACTTTAAATTTTCTTAAAGAGAACCATATTTTTTTCGATCAGGTGCATGCCAGTGAAACCTTTTGCCATATCGATCCGGGAACTTATCTTGCTGGACATTTGAGCCAGTTAGGCGTATCTGAAAAGAATTTCCATCCGCTGTATTGGGAGTCTCGGGATGGGAGAAATACTTATCCACAACGTTTACGCAGGCATCAGGAATTTTGTCAACTGGCTGTTGCTTTAGGGATTCCTTTAAGTTCCGGCGGCCACAAAATCATGCTCCATAAAGAATATTTTTTAGAAGAATATAATAGATATAAAAAAGAAAATATAGTAGGCGTATGAAATTAAAAAAACAGAAAGTATTTGAGTTACTCTGCGCTGAGCATGGGATGATTATTTTTATTTTAGCCATCTTGCTGTTCCACGGATTAAATAATTATATTATCTTAACTAAAAGCCGTTATTGTTTTTGGCCCGATACTATTACTTACTTCGAACGCACAGAACAAGTCTTTCAGATTCTAAAAAATGTCAGGATTGATTTAAAGTCAATTTATGCAATGTATTATCAAATTTTTAATTATAGTTTTAGACCACCGCTAATTTTTATAACCGCAAGTCCTTTCCTCCTGTTTGGTATGGACAGAAATATTGTAACTATGTCCAATTTAATCTATTTTGCAATTTTATTATTTGCTACTTATGGGATAGGCAGGAAATTATATAATTATAAAGTTGGTGCTTTTTCCGCATTCTTATTATCTATGTTCCCGACAGTTTTCTCTTTCTCAAGAATTTTCGGGATAGATTTTGGGTTAGCGGCAATGGTAACACTAACCTTTTATTTGTTCACCCTGGATAAATTTAGCAGCCCATGGTTTTCTTTATTAACCGGGGTAGTTATTGGATTGGGATCGTTGAGCAAGGAGTCTTATTTTGTTTTTATTCTACCGATTCTATTTTATTTTTTCTTTCAAAAGGGTGGTTTAAAAGATAAAAAAGTAGCATTAAATTTCGTTTTTTTGATTATAACCGGCTTACTTATTGCTACCGCATATTATCTTAGATTTTCTTATATTCAGCAACATTTCTATCATATATTCCAGTGCAAAACTCACATCAGCCCGTATTTTTACTTACGGAGTATTCTAGATCGTCAGCTTATGCCGGTTTTTTCACTGCTTTTATTATTAAGCTTAATCCGCTGTTTTACGAAAAAAGAATACTGGTTCCTTCTTATGGTTTTGGTGCCTTTAGTGCTTTTTTCGCTGTCTCCCAACAAGCAGGACAGGTTTATTCTGCCTATTTTCCCTTATTTTGCGATTATTATCGCAAAATTTATATTATCTATTCCCAAGCATAGAAGAATAATTACTATATCTTTGGTCTTATTTAGCTGCCTGCAGTATTTTATAATTTCATATGGCAGTAGCATACCTTTCTTACGTTACTATACGCATAATTTTCCATCAGCCTTTCGGAAAGAGGAGATAAGTGATGTGGGATTATCTTCTATAATTAATGATGAAGATTACATTAATTCTAGC
>JAPLLZ010000053.1:0-2086 GCA_026387265.1 Candidatus Omnitrophota bacterium | reverse complement strand
TCTAGCGAACAGGTCATTAAGATAATAAACGACAACCTCAAAATAAACAAAACGGGTAGAAAAGTAAAAAGTCTGTTTATTGTGCAAAATTGGGGGTTTTACTCCGCGATTAATTATCTTTGGATAGTTAAAAAGGTACCTTGGGACCTGTGGATATCCGCCTACGAAAAACCGGGTGATAATTTTGGTAGGCAGCTAACTCAATCAGACTTTATAATTATTGAAGATATGGCACAGGATGCCGTCCCGAAAAACTCAAAATATTTATATGAAGCCTTTAAACAAAATACCGATAAGTTTGAATTTGTTAAAACGGTGTTATTGCCAAGCGTATATTCACAAGATGGCAATAAGTCGTCTGCAGGGACAGAGGTACGCATCTATAAAAGAATAAATGTTTAATGAATTGGATTATTTTAGGAGTTTTTAAAACTATGAGTTTGAACGTTTAATCTATAGCAAAAAAGATCCTTTAAGCAGATAAGCTTGAAGAAAATAAGATACCTCTTGGAAATAAAAAACTTATTGGTAGCTAAGGGGTTTGAGAAGATTTAAACAAATTATTTATAAGATTTAGGTCTTATTGTTGGATATTTTTCTCTTGAAGCAATGGACATAATCAAGAGTCGGTGGTAGCATTAATATGATCTATTACGCCATGATTAACCCGTTGTAAGAATTAACCATAGGGTGGAAGGGTTTAACTATTTTTTATAGGAGGAGGGGGTGATTGAGAGCGGTAAAAGGGTGCGGTTATTTAAAATTGGGGTATTAAAGTAATTAAAGCTTCGAAAAGGAGGTGGCGAAATGTTCGGAAATAAATATTGTAGGCCAGGGGTTTTAATATTTACTCTAGCGGTTATTTTTGTTTTTGCCTTGGGTTTTGAAAAAAACTTTATAAAATCGGTATTTGCCGAGGAAAAAATTGCAGTAACTGAAAACCCGGTGTCGTCCGCCGATGCGAGCAAGGCGGAGTTGATTGGCCGGTTCAAGGGCGCAAAAGGTGATGCGGCGATTAACTTAATTCGTGAATATCTGGTAAGTAATCCCAATGATACGGAGACTCTTAACTTATTGGCTAACGCCTATGTGGATAATGGTAATTTGAACGCCGCTCAAGAGACGGTGGCGAAAGCAATAGCCTTGAAGTCAAACGACCCTCTTTCTGTAAAAACATCAGCTCGCATTTTGGCCTTGAAAGCTATGGGGAGCCCGGATAGCATTACCTCGGCATTAGAGAAAATCGACAAAGCCATAGTTCTTAATCCTAACGATGTTTCGCTTTTAGATATGAAAGCCGACTTATATGCATCTACGGCTAAGTTGTATATTGCAGAAGGTAATATTGATAAAGCTTATGAAGTCCTGGATAAAGCGATAAGTTTAAGCTCGAGTCCGCGCAAGGAAGAGTTTATCGCAATGAAAAGAGAGGCGGGTAAGCCACCGGTTCCGGAGATTCCCGCGGTTAAGAAATAACCCTGCTAGAAAATCTTAGGTTTATCCGGGGATAATAATGGCTTATAGGGGTTTTAAGCAGAAAACGGATTGTTTAAGAGAGGTAGATTAAAATGAAAATTAAGAATTGGTTAAAAAGAGTAAGTTTAAAACTTTCTATACTCAAGGAATTTTTCGTTTTCCTGTGGGAGAATAAGCTTTGGTGGATGGTTCCCATGATTTTAATATTTTTGCTGTTGGGGCTTTTAGTTATTTTTACTCAAAGTGCAGCTGTAGTACCATTTATTTACGCTTTGTTTTAAAATGAAAAAAATATTTAAATTATTAAATAGATATGCCGTAATAGGCATAAATATTTTAGTCCGGATATTTTTACGCCTAGCCTATCTGGTTTTACTTTTTCCTTTTGCTATAGCGGTTAGATTACGCAGTGATTATTTGGGAATTAAGGTTAAGCCAACATATTGGATTCCTTTAGATAAGAAGGATGATGTAAAGGAACTATTGTCTAGTCAATAATAATGTATATTTTAGGAATAAGTTGCCATTATCATGATTCTGCCGCCTGCCTCCTGAAAGATGGGCAGGTAATTGCTGCTGCCGAAGAGGAAAGATTCAGCCGCCTAAAACA
>JAPLLZ010000007.1 GCA_026387265.1 Candidatus Omnitrophota bacterium | reverse complement strand
GGACAGTCGGCCCGCTTTTAGGCCAGGACTCCATAAATAAAGGTGTAAAAGCTGCCCTGGTTGGTTGTGCATTAGTTTTTATTTTTATGGCAGGCTATTATCTTCTGGCCGGGTTGGTTAGCGATATCGCTCTTTTACTAAACTTGATTATGATTTTAGGAGGCCTAGGTTTATTGCCGGTGCTTTTCCCCGGGATTTCCGCGACATTGACTTTGCCAGGCATTGCCGGTATTGCTTTATCTTTGGGTATGGCAGTAGATGCTAACGTGTTGATTAATGAGAGGATTAGAGAAGAGATTGCTGCTGGAAGAGGTTTGCGTACGGCAATAAGTAATGGTTATGGCCGTGCTTTTAGTGCGATATTTGATTCTAATCTTACTACTTTAATTGCCGCATTTTTATTGTTTCAGTTTGGTACAGGGCCGATCCGTGGTTTTGCGGTTACCTTGACCATTGGTTTGATCGCCAGCATGTTTACGGCGATTGTCGTTACACGGGTGATTTTTGAGCTCTTGCTTAATTTCGGCTGGATTAAGAATTCTTTGCCGATGCTTAAACTGATTGGAGAAACTAAGCTTGATTTTATCGGTAAAAGAAAAATATTCTATGCGGTTTCAATTATTGTGATTGTAGTAGGTCTCTTTTCATATTTTAAAAAAGGTTCGCAAGCTTACGGTATTGATTTTGCTGGAGGGCAGCTTCAGGAATATAGCTTTAAAAATCCTCCTGCAATGGACAAAGTGCGGCAAGTTTTAAAAGATATAAATTTAGCAGATGCCAGTATTCAGCAATTCAAGGATAATCCTAAAGTGGTTTTGATTAGGACCTCTGAGGATAAGAATCAGGCATTAACAGATAAACTTAAAGAATCTTTTCCGGATGAAGATATCCAAATCTTAAGAATTGAACGGGTAGGCCCGGTTGCCGGTAAACATCTTAAAACTAAAGCAGTGTTGGCATTGATTTGGTCTTTAGTGGGGATTTTAATTTATGTGGGGCTTAGATTTAAGCATGTAAACTTTGCGGTAGCCGGCATAATTGCCCTTATTCATGACGTGCTGGTGGCTTTGGGATTTCTGGTAGTTACTAATCGACAGATTGATCTTTTAAGTATTACTGCCTTTTTAACTATTGCTGGTTATTCAATTAATGATACCATTGTGATTTATGACCGCGTCCGAGAAAATGCGCGCCTTTATCGCAAGCTTTCTTTAGGTGAATTGATTAATTTAAGCGTGAATCAAACTCTTGGCCGGACGATACTTACTTCAGGAGTTACGCTTTTGGTAGTTATTTCATTTCTTTTTTATGGCGGTGAAGTTTTGGGTAATTTCTCTTTTGCTTTGTTTGTGGGTTTTATTTCCGGAGTTTATTCCACAGTTTTTATTGCTTCTCCGTTAGTGCTTGCCTGGAGCCGTAAAAATATTAAATAAATCTAGGGGACGGTTCTCTTCCTCAAGAGAACCGTCCCCTTGTTTTTCAATTCTTTAATATGCTATTTAGATCCCTTAAATTATATCCCAATCAAGATCTTGTTCTAGATACTTTTTTAGCGACCCTGGTTGATTTTGGTTATACCCGGCAGGTTCAAGTTTCTGTAGAAGGTGATTTTAGCTGCCGTGGGGGGATCGTGGATATCTTTCCTATCTCCTTTGAGCTGCCTATCCGTATTGAGTTAGATAAAGAAAAAGTTTATGCGATTAAAGCATTTGATCCGGCTAATGGCCAGGGGCTTTGGCAACATAATATTGTTATTATCCTGCCTTTTAAAAAATCATTAAATGTCAGAAATACCGCATTCCGTGAAGAGTTTCCGCTAAAAAATTTCCTGGATTTTCATCCCGGTGATTTTGTGGTACACAGCCAGCATGGGGTAGGTAAGTTTCAGGGTATTCAAAAAATTAAATTAAAAGGTGTACTTAAAGATCATGTGGTGATTGAGTATGACCGTGGAGAGAAACTTTATGTGCCGATTGATGCGATGCATTTGGTACAAAAGTATATTGCTTTTGCTGCACGTAAGCCCAAACTTTATCGTTTAGGTAATAAGGAATGGTTAAGGATTAAGGAGCGTACGCGTAAGGGGATCCAGAAATTAGCTTGGGAATTATTGAGTTTGCAGGCAATTCGCCTGGCTAGTACTGGATTTAAATTTTCTGCGGATACCCAGTGGCAGGATGATTTTGAAAAAACATTTCCTTATATCGAGACTCCTGATCAGGTTAAAGCTACGGCAGAGGTTAAATCCGATATGGAGTCAGTCAAGCCTATGGACCGGTTACTCTGTGGTGATGTTGGGTATGGTAAGACCGAGGTGGCCATGCGCGCAGCTTTTAAGGCAGTGATGGATAATAAGCAGGTAGCGTATCTTGTTCCGACTACCATTTTGGCAGAGCAGCATTATAAAAATTTTACTGCGCGCTTGAGCAATTTTCCCGTAAACGTGCAGATGCTTTCCCGCTTTAAAACCAAAACTCAGGCTGATGAAATCATAAAAAATTTACATCAGGGGAGCGTAGATATTGTGATTGGTACGCATCGCTTGCTCTCGCCGGATGTAAACTTTAAGAACTTGGGGCTAGTGATTGTTGATGAGGAGCAGCGTTTTGGGGTTAAAGCAAAAGAACAGTTAAAAAAACTTAAGAATACCATTGATTTTTTAGTTTTAACCGCTACTCCCATACCGCGTACTTTATATATGAGCCTGATGGGGGCAAAAGATTTCTCGGTAATCAACACCTCTCCCTTAAATAGATTGCCTATCAAAACGGTTGTGGTAGAATATGATGCAGATTTAATCACTCAGGCAATTAAACGTGAATTAGCACGCAAGGGGCAGGTATTTTTTTTACATAATCGCATTCTGAACTTAGAAAAGATTAAAGATAGGATTTCCAGAAATTTACCCGGTAGTGTGCGCATTGCTTGTGCTCACGGGCAGATGCCGGCAAAGCTCCTGGAACAAATAATGTCGGATTTTATCTGCGGGCGGGTTGATATTTTAGTTTCTACAATGATTATTGAATCCGGAATTGATATTCCGAATGCCAATACCATTATTGTGAATAACGCCCAGATGTTTGGGTTAAGTGATCTGCATCAGTTACGTGGTAGAGTAGGCAGATTTAATCGGGCGGCTTATGCCTATTTTATGATTCCCGGTAACCAAAGTTTACTTTTAGAAGCTGATGCTAAGAAGAGGTTGCAAGCAATCCAGGAACACAGTGATTTAGGCGCTGGTTTTAATATTGCTATGGAAGATCTGGAGATTCGTGGTGCTGGCAATCTTCTTGGGCAGGAGCAGCACGGATTTATCAGCGCAGTGGGATTTGATCTCTATTGTCGTTTATTAAAAGAAGCAATCGCTAATTTTAAGAAAGCAGGGGTTTTTGATGAAACGCATAGTTAATTTAATATTTATGGTCACCCTGTTGTTTTTACCAGCGGGTTATCTTTATGCGCAAGATAAAGTGATTGCGGTAGTGAATAATGAGATAATTACGCAAAAAGACCTGACTGATTTTTTGCATTTTATCCGGTTGCAGTATTCACGGCAGTTTCAGGGGAAAGCTCTAGAAGAAAAAGTTAATTCTATGAAGCGTGATTTAGTGCAGCGTTTAATTGAGGATCGTCTTATATTGCAACAGGCTAAGCTGGATAAGGCGACTGTGGATTCATCCAGAATTAAGGCGAAAATTGATGAGATTAGGAAACGTTATAGTTCTGAGGCAGATTTTGAGCGGGATTTAGCTAAGCAGGGGTTAGTACGGGCAGATTTGGAGAGTAAAATTAGCGAACAGATGTTGATGTATAATTTTGTCGAACGAAAAGTGCGCAGTAAAGTAATGATTCGTCCCGATGAAATCACTACTTTCTATGCTCAAAATAAGGGGCAGTTTCTTAAGCCCGAAGAACGTATCTTAACGTTGTTTATTTCACAGGATGAGTCAATTGCTAAAACGCTCAGCTATCAACTGCGTTTGGGGGTAAAAATAGAAGATTTGGCAACAAAGTACACTTTTACTATAGATAAGCTTTCTGCTTTGCTTGGGCAAGAGCTGCGGCCGGAAATTGAAGATACAGTTTTTAAACTGGGTATCGGTGAAATATCTAATCCGGTTAAGATTGACGCGCAGTATTTTATTTTTAAGTTGGATGATATTGTAAAAAGTCAACAATTAAGCCTTGTTCAGGCGCAGGATAAAATTCAGGCGTATTTATTTGAAAAGAAGATGCAGGAAGAACTGGCGAAGTGGTTAGATGAACTCAAAAAACAATCCTACATTAAAATCCTCGAAAATTAGAGTTGGGCTGACTATTGGTGATCCTGCTGGTATCGGGCCGAGTATTACTTTAAAGGCGCTTAATTTATTAAAAAGTAAAGCGGACTTCACGGTTATTGGTGATCGCTTTGTATTAGCTAAAGCCGCTAAAATTTTAAAGATTTCTCCCCTCTGCGCAAAATTAATCGATTTAAATAACGTTTCGAAAAAGAAATTCTGTTTTGGAAGTTTGAATGCAGCAAACGGTAAAGCTTGCCTGGAGTATTTGGATTGCGCCCTGGAGTTGCTTAAAAAAAACCAGATTGATTGTTTAGTGACTTGTCCGATTTCAAAAGAAGCAATTAATTTAGCAGGATATAAGTTTCCCGGTCATACTGAGTACCTGGGTAAGCGTACAGGCCGTGAGGATTTAGTGATGATGTTAATTAATGATAAACTGAAATTTAGTTTAGCCACACGGCATGTTCGATTAAACGAAGTTACCAGGGTACTGACGCGGGAAGTTTTAAAAAGTAATATTCTCAATACTGTGAAAGGCTTACAAAAGTTATTTTTAATAAAAAAGCCAAGGGTGGTTATCTGCGGAGTTAATCCTCATGCTTCGGACAATGGAGTTATTGGGACAGAGGAGCTGGATATAATTACTCCGGTAATTGAAAGTTTAAGCAAAAGAAGCGGTGATTTTTTTATAAACAAGGTACTGGGAGCAGATGTAGCGATTGCTCAGGCAGCAAAAGGAAAATTTGATTGCGTTATTGCTACATACCATGATCAAGCTTTGATTGCTTTAAAACTGACAGATTTTGATAGCGGAGTAAATCTTACTTTAGGGTTGCCTTTTGTACGTACTTCTCCGTTGCATGGGGTAGCTTTTGATATTGCCAATAAACCTGCTTTAGCTAATCCCAGTTCCCTAATTGCTGCAATAAAACTTGCCATAAAATGTACATTAAACCAAAAAAAACTCTAGGCCAGAATTTTCTTATTGATAAGAATATTCAAAAGAAAATAGTTTGCGCCTGCGGTTTAACTAAAGAAGATATTGTTTTAGAGATTGGCGCTGGCCGGGGTGATTTAACTCAAGCGTTGGCGCAAAATGCCAAGCAAGTCTATGCCTTGGAGATCGATCAGCGGCTTCATCCGCTGCTGGAACAGGGACTGATGCTTTATGATAATTGCCGGGTCATTAAAGGCGATATATTAAAGTTCGATATAAGGAAATTTTTACAAGATAATAATATAAAAACGAAGATAAAAGTGGTTGGTAATATACCTTACTATATTTCTTCTGCGATCATTGAGCATCTTATTGAGTATCATCAATGTATCAGTGCCGCTTTTATGACTGTACAAAAAGAATTTGGACGCCGCGCTCGCGCTATACCTGGATCTAAAGAATACGGATCATTTAGTTGTTTTGTATTTTGAAATTAGCAGGAATAGTTTCCGGCCCGTGCCGAATGTCGATTCATGTTTTCTATCTTTAATTTTTAGGGATGAGTCGAGAGTAATAGTTAAAAATGAAGAGGTGTTTTTTAAGTTGATTCGCACCGCTTTTAACCAAAGAAGGAAAACTTTAAGGAATAGTCTGGATGGTTTATTAACCAAAGAAGAGCTGGAATGTTTTTTTAAAAGATTTGAAATCGGCAAAAATGTTCGGCCTGAGCAGCTTTCCTTAGAACAGTTTGCGGATTTAAATAATTATTTGGATTCTGTCAGGGGTTAATCGGAAACAGGTGGTAATTATAAACAAATTTTATCTGATGTAAAAAAAGGCAAAATAAATCTTGACAAACATCCCATCTTGATATAAACTCTTTTACTTACACAAATACCTAGTGATTTAACGCTAAAACATAAAGTTTTTATTAAAAAAGAAAGAGATTTGAATAATTTCTCGGGGGTTGTTTTTTTGTTTCTTGGCTTAACCGACAAAGCGAATCCATTTTTGCTGGAGTAGCTCAGTTGGCAGAGCACGTCCTTGGTAAGGACGGGGTCACGAGTTCAATTCTCGTCTCCAGCTTACTAAAAAAATATGCGCGAAACCATAACTTTAGAAAGGCTTGAGCTTAGTAAGTTCTGCAATTCCTGTCATAAGCATACCCCGCATAAAGAGATAAAATAAGGTTATAGCTTCTTTCGAGCATGAAAGTGCGGCAGAAGTTATTCTCTTAATTTACCCTGGCGAATACATAGAATTAAAAGTCAGGATAAAGATAATAAATTTAGGGGCGTCGGTTAATGGCAAACCAACGGTCTCCAAAACCGTGACTGCAGGTTCAAGTCCTGCCGCTCCTGTGGAATTTTGAAAAGAGGAGCGGCGTAATAAATGATATGCAGGTTTCCGCCACAAAGCGTGGCGAGGTCTCGCCGAAGGGGACCGCTCCTGTAGGTTTTGAAAAAAAAGAGCGGTTTAGGTTTAGGAGTTGAAGTTATGAATATTTTAGCAAAACCAGTAAATTTTTTTAATGAAGTTAGAAGTGAATTAAGTAAAGTTTCCTGGTCAACAAAAAAAGAATTACTGGCTTCTACAGTGCTAGTGATTACGGTCACAGCAATTATGACAGTTTTTATTGGGATAGTGGATCTGGGGTTGTCCAGGTTCCTAAGCGTGGTTTTTAAATGAAAAATTGGTACGTTGTTCACACACAAACTGGTATAGAGGAAAAAGTAAAAACTTCGCTGGATAAACGAGTCTTGGCAGCAGGTTTGCAGGATTCAATTGCCAATGTGATTATTCCTACTGAGCAGGTTTCTGAAGTACGTTCCGGAAAAAAGAAAATCACGCAACGAAAATTCTTCCCGGGATATTTATTGGTAGAGATGGATTTAAATGAGCAAACATATTTATTTGTAAAGAATGCTCCGGGTGTTACCGGTTTTATTGGATTAGGCAGGCAACCGGTACCGCTTCCTCAGGGAGAAGTCGATAGCATACTTAAACGTACTAAAGAGACCGCCGCTAAACCTTCACCGAAAATAGTCTTTGAAAAAGGCGAGCAAGTTAGAGTTAATGAAGGCCCATTCTTAAATTTTAACGGAACAATTGATGAAGTATATCCTGAAAAAGGAAAAGTTAAGGTAAGCGTTTCAATTTTTGGTCGTTCTACGCCGGTAGAGTTAGAGTACTGGCAGGTGGAGAAGATATAACCATGGCAAAGGCAATTAAAGCACAGATTAAGTTACACGTTCCGGCAGCACAGGCCAATCCGGCGCCTCCAGTAGGCCCGGCACTAGGCCAGCATGGTGTAAACATTATGCAGTTTTGCAAACAGTTTAATGACCAAACTAAAGGACGGGACGGGTTAATCCTGCCAGTAGTGATTAGTGTTTTTGAAGATAGGTCCTTTACCTTTATAATAAAGAGCCCGCCATCATCTATTTTATTGAAAAGAGCAGCAAATTTGGCCAAGGCTTCAGGCATTAGCGGAAAAGAGACCATTGGGAAAGTAACTAAAAAGCAGATTGAGGAAATCGCTAAGCTTAAACTTCCGGATTTAAATACTAATAATATGGAACAGGCAATCAAGAGTATTAAAGGTACTGCCCGCAGTATGGGTATTGCCATTGAAGGATAAATATGAAAATACAGAGTAAGAGATATAAAGAATCAGCTAAACAGGTTACGCCGGAAAAATTTTATCAGTTAAAGGAAGCCGTAGCGATATTAAAGAAAATGGCGAAACCGAAATTTGATGGTTCGGTTGATTTGCATTTTAATTTAAGCGTAGATACTAAGAAGAGCGATCAGATGATTCGTGGTACAGTAGTTCTTCCGCATGGTACAGGTAAAAAAGTAAGGATTGCAGTATTCTGTAAAGGTGAACATGAACGTCAAGCAAGAGAATCTAAAGCTGATTATGTGGGTGCTACAGAATTGATGGATAAGGTCGCGGCAGGTTTTCTTGATTTTGATTGTGCTATTGCTACTCCTGAGATGATGAAAGATTTAAGTAAGCTTGGTAAAGTATTAGGCCCGCGCGGTTTAATGCCTAGCCCTAAAACCGGTACCGTAACCAATGATATCTCTAAAGCGATTGAAGATTTAAGAAAAGGAAAAGTTGAATTCCGTGTAGATAAACAAGGCGGGATGCATTTATCGGTAGGAAAAATTTCATTCAATGAAGATCAGATTAATGATAATGCCGCTAAGGTTTTGGAAGCAGTTAATGAATCCAGACCGGCTTCTGTAAAGGGTAAATTTATTAAAAGTTTAAGTATAACTACTTCCATGAATCCAGGATTAAGGATTGTTTGCTAAGATGAAAAAAATCGGCCTATTAGTTAAAGAAACCTCAGGTAGTCGTATTAAAGATAGCTTTAAAGCTTCTCAAGGTTTGATTATCGTCAAATACTCAGGAGTATCCAGCCCGGATATGAGCAATTTAAGAAAAACGCTTAAGGGATCAGGGGCGGATCTTTTTGTGGTAAAGAATAGCATTGCCCGCAGAGTAATGAAAGAATTAGGATTAGATGGTTTAATTCCTTCTATGCAAACGCCTTGCGGAATGATTTTTTTCAAAGGTGAACCGGTAGATACATCTAGAGTTTTATGCGCTTTTCGCAAAGAGCATGAAAAATTGGTATTAGAAGGCGGATTATTACAGGATAAGTTATTAACTTTAAAAGATATCGAAGTAATGAGTACTTTGCCTTCCAAAGATGTATTAAGAGGCAAAGTCGTTGTAGCGTTAAACAGCCCGATTGTCAAGTTAGTGATTGTGCTCAACGGTACTTTAAAGAAATTAGTAGTTTGTTTGGATCAAATTAAACAAAATAAACATTAAGTATTTATTTAGAAAAATCCTTGTCACGGAAGCGATAAGGGAAAATCAAGTTAAAATAGGAGGATCAAATGGCAGAGAAATTGGATGACTTAATTAAATCGATTGAGACGATGACCGTACTGGAGTTGTCTGATCTAGTGAAGGCTTTGGAAGAGAAATTTGGGGTAAGCGCTAACGTTGCTGTAGCCGCTGCTCCCGCAGCTGGTGCTGCTGCGCCTGCTGCTGCTGAAGAGAAAAGCGTTTTTACAGTAATGTTAACCGCTGCCGGAGCAAATAAAATTGCGGTGATTAAAGAAGTACGTACGATTACTAGCTTAGGTTTGAAAGAAGCTAAGGATTTAGTAGATGCAGCTCCTAAAGCGATAAAAGAAGGCGTGAATAAAGACGAGGCTGCTGAGATGAAAAAGAAATTAGAAGCAGCTGGTGCTACCGTAGAGTTAAAGTAAAGATAAGTAATTATAAGTAAGTTTAGGTAAGTAAAGTAATAAACGGTAAGTATAAGTAAGTATAAGTAAACTAAAACGGCTACGATTTAGCCATTAAAAGATGATTAAACGTAAAAATTTTGCTAAGATCAAAGAAGTTTATGATTTGCCTGATCTTTTAGATGTCCAGCTGGATACTTATTGTGAGTTTTTGCAGATGGATGTTCCCGCGGGAGAAAAAAAGAATCAGGGGCTGCAGGAAGTTTTCGGGGAAATATTTCCGATAGAAAATTCCGATCGCTCAGTAAAGCTGGATTTCATCAGTTATTCTTTAGGGAAACCCAAATATACAATGAGCGAATCCAAAAATCGTTCATTAACTTATGCTGCTCCGTTAAAAGTAAAATTTCGCTTAACTACGCCTCATGAAACAAAAGAACAGGATGCGTATTTTGGCGAGATTCCTTTAATGACCGAAACCGGTACTTTTATTATTAACGGTGATGAGCGTGTAGTTGTCAGCCAGTTACAGCGGTCTCCCGGAGTATCTTTTGAAGAGGAGATGCATCCTACCGGTAAAAAAATATTCTACGGACGGGTAATTCCTTACCGTGGTGCCTGGCTAGAGTTTAAATATGATCTTACCGAAACAATCACTGCTTATGTAGACCGCCGCAGAAATTTCCCCGCAACCCAGATTTTAAGGATTTTGGGTTTTTCCGAAGACAGTCAGATTTTTGCTGCTTTTGGTAAAGAGCATCCTGAAATCGTCAATACTTTAAAGAAAGACTATACCAAAAATAAAGAAGAAGCTTACCTTGATTTTTACCGTAAAATGCGCCCTACCGAACCGGTAACTAAAGAGGCAGCTGAAGGTTTATTCTATAGATTATTTTTTGATCCCGCCCGCTATGATTTGGAACGCGCGGGACGATTTATTTTAAACCGTAAATTAGGAATGGATGTTTCTTTAGAAAAAAGGATACTGGATTCTGATACCGTAATTAAGGTAATCGAATATTTGATTAAATTAAACGCCGGCACTGGAAAGATCGATGATATTGATCATTTAGGTAACCGCCGCGTAAAAAGTGTCGGGGAATTGGTGCAAAATCAGGTGCGCATCGGCCTTTCCCGGGTAGAGCGTTCGATTAAAGAAAGATTAAGTATACTTGGTGAGTTTGATAATTTAAACGTACACTATTTAATTAATTCCAAGTTATTGAGTAATCAGATTCGCGATTTCTTCGGCCGCAGCCAGTTGTCTCAGTTTATGGATCAGATTAATCCTTTGGCCGAAATGACCCATAAGCGCCGTTTAAGTGCCTTAGGACCAGGTGGTCTTTCCCGTGAAAGGGCAGGATTTGAAGTCAGGGATATTCATCCGTCACATTATGGCCGGGTTTGTCCTATTGAGACGCCGGAAGGACCGAATATCGGCTTGATTGCATCATTGAGCTGTTTTGCGCGCATTAACGCTTTAGGTTTAATTGAAACTCCTTATCGTAAAGTGGAAGATGGCCGGGTAACTAAAAAGTTTGAATATTTAACTGCTGATATTGAAGAAGATAAATTTATTGCTCAGGCCGATGTTCCATTAGATAGTGAAGGGCGTTTTGTCGATAAGTTTGTTACCTGCCGCTATAAGGACGATTTCCCGAAGGTTCCTGGTAAAGATGTGCAATATATGGATGTTTCTGCTAAGCAGTTAGTTTCAGTCGCTGCTTCGATGATTCCTTTCTTGGAGCATGATGATGCAAACCGCGCACTTATGGGTTCAAATATGCAGAGACAGGCTGTTCCGTTAATGATTACTGAAGCTCCTTTAGTAGGCACTGATATGGAGGCTAAAGTTGCCCAGGATTCCGGAACAGTAGTTATGTCTGAGGCTAGCGGAAAAGTAACTAGCGTTGATGCTTCTGCAATTACTATTGGCAAAAAGATATATCATTTGAAGAAATTCTTGCGTACCAATGCTGACACTTCCATAAATCAAAGGCCGTTAGTTAAATTGGGTGATCATGTAGAAGCCAATCAACCGATTGCTGATGGTATTGCGACTAAAGATGGTGAGTTAGCTTTAGGAAAGAATGTTTTGGTAGCTTTAATGCCCTGGAGAGGTTATAACTTTGAAGATGCTATGTTGATTAGTGAAAGACTAGTTAAGATAGATGCTTTTACTTCAATTCATATCGAAGAGTTTGATATTGAAGCGGCAGAAACCAGATTAGGCAACGAAGAAATTACTCGCGATATTCCTAATGTTAGCGAGGAAGCTTTAAGGAATCTGGATGAAGAAGGTATAATTCGTGTGGGTGCAGAGGTAGCTGCCGGTGATATTTTAGTTGGTAAGATTACACCTAAAACTGATTCTGAGCCAAGCCCTGAAGAAAGATTGTTGCGGGCGATATTCGGCGAAAAAGCCGGTGATGTGCGCGATACTTCTTTAATTGTTCCTCCGGGAGTTGAAGGAGTGGTTATTGATGTGCATGTTTTTCAACGCAAGGATCGCGGCCGTAAAACTAAAGAAGAGAAAACTAAGGAATTAGCTAAAATCCGCGAACTCAAAGCCTACTATAAGCAGGAAATTGAATTTTTACAGACTGAAAAAACCCTGCGTTTATCTCAAGTACTAGGGGTAGATAAGAAAAAGGTTGAAAAGCTCGATTTTAGCGATAATGAAGAGGCAAAGATTTTAGCGGCTTCCTTTGATGAGCAAATGCAGGAGCTTTTAGCTGAGGAAGAGCAGGAAATTGAAAAAGTGCGCCGCGGGGATGAATTGCCTACAGGTATATTAAAAAGAGTGGTGGTTTACGTAGCTACTAAGCGCAAACTTTCCGAAGGTGATAAGCTTGCCGGCCGCCACGGTAATAAAGGTGTTGTGGCTAGGATTATCGCAGAAGAAAATATGCCTTATATGCCTGATGGTACTCCGGTAGATCTGGTGCTTAATCCATTAGGTGTGCCTTCGCGTATGAATGTCGGTCAGATTTTGGAATGTCACTTAGGCTGGGCAGCTAAGGCTTTAGGCATTAATTGTAGTTGTCCGGTGTTTGACGGAGCCAAAGAAGAAGAGATTAAAGAGCTACTTAAAAAAGCTGGTCTTCCTGAAGATGGCAAGATTACGCTTTATGATGGTTATAGCGGTGAACCTTTTGATCAAAGGGTAACCGTTGGGTATATGTATATTTTAAAACTTATTCATTTAGTTGATGAGAAGATTCACGCTCGTTCTATTGGCCCGTATTCTTTAGTTACTCAACAGCCTTTAGGTGGTAAAGCGCAATTTGGTGGACAGAGATTGGGTGAAATGGAAGTTTGGGCGTTGGAAGCATATGGCGCGGCATTTACCTTGCAGGAAATGCTTACTGTTAAGAGTGATGATGTCAGCGGCAGAACACGTATATATGAAGCAATAGTTAAGGGCGAACAGCGCTTAACTCACGGGACTCCAGAGTCATTTAATGTTTTAATCAAAGAACTCCAAGGCTTGTGCCTTGATATCAAGACAGAAAAGGCTAAATAATGGAAGAGATCGTATCTTTTGATAGTATTTCAATTAAAATTGCCAGCCCGCAGGTAATTAAATCTTGGTCTAAGGGCGATGTCAAAAAAGCCGAAACGATTAATTACCGTACACTCAAACCGGAAAAAGACGGTTTGTTTTGTGAAAAGATTTTCGGTCCGGTACGCGACTGGGAATGTAATTGCGGTAAATATAAAGGAATAAAATTTAAAGGCATAACTTGCGACCGTTGTGGGGTTACCGTTGATCGTTCAAGCGTCAGGCGTGAACGTATGGGGCATATTGATTTAGCTACTCCGGTTACGCATATTTGGTTTTTTAAAGCTGTACCTAGCCGGATGAGTGCGCTTTTAGATATTGGTTTAAGAGACCTAGAAAGAATTATCTATTATGAGGAATATGTAGTTGTTGATCCAGGTACTACGCCGTTAAAGAAAAAAGAGCTGCTTACTGATGAACAGTATCAAGAGGCTGTGAGTAAATATGGGTCAAATTTTAAAGCTAAGATTGGTGCTGAAGCAATTAGCGAGCTTTTAAAAGAATTAGATTTAGATGCGGTTTGCCGTAAATTTAGAAAAGACCTGGAGAAATCCAAGGATGTTTTAAATAACCGTAAAGCGATTAAGAATTTAAAAATCGTTGAAGATTTTAAGAAAAGCGGTAACAAGCCGGAATGGATGATTTTGGAAATTGTTCCGGTCATTCCGCCTGATTTACGACCTTTAGTTCCTCTTGAAGGTGGCCGATTTGCTACCAGCGATCTCAATGATTTATATCGCCGGGTAATTAACCGTAATAACCGTTTAAAGAAGTTGATGGAATTAAGCGCTCCTGAAATTATTATCCGCAACGAGAAGCGTATGCTTCAGGAAGCGGTGGATGCGCTTTTAGATAATGGCCGTCATGGTAAGCCGGTTAACGGTGCGAATAACCGCCCGCTAAAATCCCTTTCTGATATGCTTAAGGGTAAGCAGGGTCGTTTCCGTCAGAATCTTCTAGGTAAACGTGTTGATTATTCTGGCCGTTCAGTAATTGTCGTGGGTCCGGAACTCAAATTACATGAATGTGGACTTCCTAAGCAAATGGCTTTAGAGTTATTCGAGCCGTTTATTATCAAAAAATTAAGAGAAAAAGGTTTTGTCCATACGATTAAAGGCGCGCGTCGTATGGTTGAACGTGGTAAAATTGAAGTCTGGGATATTCTGGATGAAGTGATTAAAGATCATCCGATTATGTTAAACCGTGCTCCCACCTTGCACCGTTTAGGTATCCAGGCTTTCCAGCCATTATTAATTGAAGGAAAAGCCATTAAAATACATCCATTGGTCTGTACTGCTTTTAATGCCGACTTTGACGGAGATCAAATGGCGGTGCATGTACCGTTATCGCTGGAGTCACAATTAGAGACTAAGGTATTGATTATGGCCATTAATAATATATTTTCTCCTGCTGATGGCCGCCCGGTAATTTCTCCAACCCAAGATATAATTTTGGGTGTGGCATATATGAGCCGTGAAAAGGCTGGAGCGCGCGGAGAGGGGATGGTTTTTTCTAGTGCCGATGAAGTGTTGACTGCTTATGATGATAAGGCAGTAGAGTTACACACTAAAATTAAAATCCGTGTTAATGGTTTATATGATTTTGATCAGAAAAAAGTAACCGGTGAAAACCAGATGATTACTACTACTGTCGGCCGGGTAATTTTTAACCAGGTTTTACCTGCTGAGTTCGGGTATGTCAACTGCGATTTAAAGAAAAGCAAGGTAAGTGATATTGTGGTGAGCTGTTATAAGCGGTTTGGGCATACTACAACTATTAAGTTGCTCGATGATATTAAGAGACTAGGTTTTGAAATGGGTACTTTGGGAGGTATATCTATCGGTATAGACGATATGACTGTCCCGGTGGCTAAGCCCCAAGTTTTAAAAGAGTCTAAAGAAGAAGTGGCTAAAGTTGAGGACCAATACCGTAAAGGTATTATTACGGATAGTGAGCGTAAATCTAAAGTAATTGATATTTGGACTCATGCTACCGATAAGATTTCGGATCTATTATTTAAAGGCATGGATTCGTTTAATCCTATTTTTATGATGGCAGACTCAGGCGCCCGTGGTTCACGTTTGCAGGTTAGGCAGTTAGCTGGTATGCGTGGTTTGATGGCTAAGCCTAGCGGTGAAATCATTGAAAACCCGATTACTGCTAATTTCCGTGAAGGATTAAATGTTTTGGAATATTTTATCTCTACGCACGGAGCACGTAAAGGTTTGGCAGATACCGCGCTTAAAACTGCAGATGCAGGTTACCTGACCCGCAGGCTGGTTGATGTTGCCCAGGAAGTAATTGTTTGTGAAGATGACTGTGGCACGCTTAATGGTATTACAGTTTCTGCGATTATTGAGGGTGATGAGGAAGTTGTTAATCTAAAGGATCGTATTATTGGAAGAGTGGCTTTGGATAATGTGGTGGATATTATTACCGATGAAGTCATTATCGCCCAGGGTAGCGAAATAACTGAAGAAAAAGCTGATCAGATTGAAAGATTGGGAATTGAGAAAATCCGTATTCGCAGCGTGTTGACCTGTGAGAGCGGAAGGGGAGTTTGTGCTAAGTGTTATGGACGCAATCTTTCTACCGGCAGATTAATTGAGTTAGGTGAAACAGTGGGTGTGGTGGCTGCTCAGAGTATTGGCGAACCTGGTACTCAGTTAACCATGAGGACTTTCCATATTGGAGGTACAGCTTCCAGAACTATTGAACAATCATTTATTAAGTCTAAAAATGATGGATTTATTAAATACCATAGTTTGAGGGTTACGCTTAAAAATAAAGAATATGTTGTTTTAAACAGAAACGGAGCGATTAGTGTTAATGATGCTCAAGGAAGAGAGTTTGAGCGTTATTCACTTCCCCAGGGAGCTTTTATTACTTTTGCTGATGGCGGCGAAGTTAAAAAAGGAGTTTCTTTAGTACACTGGGATCCGTATACTTTACCTGTGCTTACTGAAGTTGCCGGTGGTGTACGTTTCGAAGATTTACGTGAAAATATCACCATGCGTGAAGAAGTTAATCCGGTTACTAAATTAACTGAGCGTGTGGTGGTTGAACATAAACCGGAATATCATCCACAGGTTGTTATTTTGGATGAGAAGAAAGAAGTTTTGGGAATTTATCCTATTCCTATCGGAGCGCATATCATTGTGCGTGATGGAGAGCAGGTAGGCGGCGGTGATCTTTTGGCGAAAATTCCGCGTACCGTAGTGAAAACTCGTGATATTACCGGTGGTCTACCACGCGTGGCAGAACTTTTTGAAGCCCGCAGGCCTAAGGATCCGGCGGTAATAAGCGAAATTGACGGATTTGTGGAATTTGGGGAAACTAAGAAAAATCAGCGGGTGATTATTGTTAAGTCTGCTACAGGTATGGCCAGAGAATATATTATTCCGCATGGTAAACATCCGAATGTTTATAAGGGGGATAAAGTTGCTGCCGGCCAGCAGCTTACCGATGGCCCGGTAGTTTTACAGGATATTTTAAGTGTTTGCGGCGATAAAGTCCTGCAGGAATATTTGGTTAATGAGGTACAGGAAGTTTATCGTTTACAGGGTGTGCGGATTAATGACAAGCATATCGAGGTAATTATCCGTCAGATGCTTAAAAAAGTAAGAGTAGAGGATCCGGGTGATACAGAATTTTTAGCTACGCAGCAGGTAGATAAATGGGTGTTCCAGAAAGAGAATACTCGCGTAATTAAAAAAGGTGGCAAACCCGCTCAAGCTACACCACTACTTTTAGGAATTACTAAAGCCTCTCTTACTACTGAGAGCTTTATTTCCGCGGCCAGCTTCCAGGAAACTACCCGTGTTTTAACGGAAGCCGCAACTAGCGGTAAACGGGATGAATTATTCGGTTTAAAAGAAAATGTTATCGTGGGGCACTTGATTCCGGCTGGTACAGGGTTTAGGGCGCATCGCGATATTGAGGTAGTTAAGACAGTTGCTGAAGACAGCGCTGAAAATAAAGAAAAAAAGGAATAACTTATGCCCACAATTGCTCAGTTAATTAGACACGGTAGAATTTCCAAGAAAAAGAAAAGTAAATCACCGGCTTTAAAGGCATGTCCTCAGAGAAGGGGTGTTTGTCTTCAAGTGCGTACAATGACACCGAAGAAGCCTAACTCCGCTTTGCGAAAAATCGCCAGGGTCAGATTAACTACAGGTTTAGAAGTTACGGCGTATATTCCAGGTGAAGGGCATAATCTTCAGGAACACTCGATTGTTTTAGTCAGAGGCGGCAGGGTTAAGGATTTACCGGGCGTACGTTATCACATTGTTAGAGGTTCATTAGATGCTTCCGGGGTAAATGCCCGTAGAAGAGGCCGTTCTAAATACGGTGCCAAGAAACCAAAAGAAGGAAAATAAGGAATAAAAAATGAGAAGAAGAAAAGCGCAGGAAAAAGTAATTCTAGCAGATCCTAAATATAACAGCAAAATAATCGCTAAGTTTATGAATATGGTAATGGTTGATGGGAAGAAAGCGGTTGCAGAAAAGTTAGTTTATAGCGCTTTTGATATTGTGTTGAAAAACTTGAATGAGCAGGATATCTTAAAAGTATTTTATAAAGCATTGGACAACGCCCGGCCGCGCCTGGAAGTAAAACCGCGCAGGGTGGGCGGAGCTACTTATCAGGTGCCGATTGAAGTCAGGCAGGAACGTGGTACTTCCATTGCCTTACGTTGGATCAGAGATTTTGCTCAGAATAGAAAAGGTAAGCCTATGCAGGAAAAACTGGCTGATGAAATTATTTCTGCTTATAAGGGAGAAGGATCAGCAATTAAAAAGAGGGATGATACGCATAAAATGGCTGAATCAAATAAAGCCTATGCGCATTTTAGATGGTAAACATGAGAAAGATACCGTTAGATAAACTTAGAAATATTGGGATTATCGCACATATCGACGCTGGTAAAACTACAACCAGCGAGCGCGTCTTATTTTATACGGGGAAGAATTATAAAATCGGCGAAGTGCATGATGGCGCCGCCACCATGGATTGGATGGTTCAGGAGCAGGAAAGAGGCATTACTATTACTGCTGCTGCTACCACTTGTAAATGGAAAGATATTACGATTAATTTAATTGATACTCCGGGCCACGTAGATTTTACGATTGAAGTGGAAAGGTCATTAAAGGTATTGGATGGAGCGGTCGTGGTTTTCTGCGCAGTTGGCGGAGTGCAGCCGCAATCAGAAACTGTCTGGCGTCAGGCAGACCGTTATGGTGTTCCACGCCTTGCTTTTGTGAATAAAATGGACCGTACCGGAGCCGATTTTTTTGGAATCGTTAAACAAATGCATGACAGACTAGGTGGTAATGTTGCGGCTATTCAGATTCCGGTAGGCCGCGAAGCTAATTTTAGCGGTATAATTGACTTGGTAGATAAAAAGCTTATTCAGTATAAAGAAGATTTAGGCAAAGAAGACATGGGGAAAAGTTTTGATGTTAAAGAAGTCCCCGAAGAGTCGATGGCGGAGTTTGAAAAATATCGTTTAATTCTGGTAGAGAAAGTTGCCGAAGCGGATGATCTGATTATGGAAGAATATCTGGCGGGCAAGACAGTGACTAATGAACAATTGAAAGCTGGCATTCGACGAGGATGCATTGCTAATAAATTTGTTCCGCTACTTTGTGGTTCATCTCTTAAGAATAAAGGCGTGCAGATGGTTTTAGACGCAGTAGTTGATTATCTTCCTTCTCCAATTGACGTTCCGCCAGTTAAAGGGACTAATCCCGATTCTGGTGAATTTGAAGAGGTAACGGCTGATGATAAGTCTCCTTTTACTGCCCTATGTTTTAAAGTAGCCAGTGATCCTTTTGTCGGTAAAATTTATTTTACTAGGGTGTATTCCGGAACACTTGCCTCGGGGACCTATATTTACAACTCGACTAAAAGATTAAGGGAACGTGTTACAAAAATAGTTAAAATGCATGCTAACCATCAGGAGGTTACCGATAGTATTTCAACCGGCGATATTGCAGCTCTGGTAGGTTTAAAAGATACCAAGACCGGTGATACTTTATGCATGGAAAAAAATCCTATTCTTATTGAAGCAATGCGTTTTCCGGAGCCGGTTATTCAGCAGGCGATTGAGCCTAAATCTAAAGATGCCCAGGAAAAATTGGGTATGGCGATGCATAAGTTGGAAGATGAAGATCCTTCATTCCGTGTAACTTATAACCAGGAAACCGGTCAGACTTTAATCGCCGGAATGGGGCAGCTGCATTTGGAAATTATCGTGGATAGAATTTTACGCGAATTTAATGTTGAAGCAACCGTAGGTGCTCCGCAGGTTGCTTATCGTGAGACAATTAGAAAAAGTGTTCCTAGCGTTGGTAAATTTATTTCTCAGTCCGGCGGCCGCGGTCAGTATGGACATTGCGTTATTGAAATGAGCCCGCAGGAAACACCTGGTACAGGGATTACTTTTGAAGATAAAATTAAAAGCGGCGCTATTCCGCGCGAATTTATTCCTGCGGTAAAACAAGGTATCATGGGCGCAGCCAAGAACGGGGTTCTGGCCGGTTTGGCCGGTTATCCGGTTACCGACGTAAAAGTAGTTTTAGTCGACGGATCATTTCATGAAGTTGATTCTTCGGAACTTGCTTTTAAGATGGCTGGGTCTATTGCTTTTCAGGAAGGAATGAAAAAAGCTCATCCAGTTTTATTGGAACCGATCATGGATATTGAAGTAATTGTTCCGGAAGAATTTATGGGGCAGGTTATCGGCGATCTTTCCAGCCGTCGTGCAAAAATTGTTGCTCTGGGCCAGACTCTAAATTTACGTACCATTCGGGCTAACGTTCCACTGTCAGAAGTTTTTAATTATGCAACTGTAACAAGATCCTTGACACAAGGCCGCGCATCGTATACAATGGAACCTTCCTTCTACAGCGAAGTTCCTGCGCATGTAGCTGAAAAAGTAATTTTAGGAGCAGCAAATACTAACGTAAGAAAAACTTTTTAAAAAAGTTGGCCAGAGGGCCATAGTTTGGCCTTCTAGACTAGCCAAACCTAAGGAGGATAAAAGAAATGGCTAAAGAGAAATTCGTAAGAAGTAAACCGCACGTAAACATTGGAACCATTGGACATATTGATCATGGTAAAACTACGCTTACTGCTGCCATTTGTAACGTATTATCAAAACTCGGACAGGCTACTGCCAGAGATTATGCAGATATTGCTAAGGGTGGTACCGTAAGAGACGAGACAAAAGTTGTTACGATTTCAGTTGCGCACGTTGAGTATGAAACTGGCACTCGGCATTATGCACATATAGATTGCCCAGGTCACGCTGATTACATTAAGAACATGATTACCGGTGCTGCTCAGATGGATGGAGCTATTTTGGTAGTTTCTGCTGCTGATGGCCCAATGCCTCAGACCAGAGAGCATATTCTTCTGGCGCGTCAGGTAAACGTTCCGAGCATGGTTGTATTTATGAACAAAGTTGATCTGGTTGATGATAAAGAGCTGTTGGATTTAGTGGAAATGGAAATCAGGGATCTTTTAACTAAATATGGTTTCCCCGGAGATAAAACTCCGATTATCCGTGGTAGCGCGAATAAAGCCTATGCAGCTACTGATGCTAATGGCCCAGATGCAAAATGCATTATGGATTTAATGAAAGCAGTCGATGAGTTTATTCCTCTTCCTGCCCGTGAATTAGATAAGCCTTTATTGATGGCGGTTGAAGATGTTTTTAGTATTGAAGGTAGAGGTACTGTTGCTACTGGAAGAATTGAACGTGGTAAGGTTAAGGTTGGAGAGGAAGTTGAAGTTATCGGTTTAAGACCGGAGCCCCAGAAATCTGTAGTCACCGGAATTGAGATGTTTCGTAAACTTCTTGATGAAGGGCAGGCCGGTGATAATGTCGGGCTCTTGTTAAGAGGTATGGAAAAGAATAATATCGAGCGTGGAATGGTTGTGGCTGCACCTAAATCCATCCATCCGCATACAAAATTTAAGGCTCAAGTTTACATTTTGACTAAAGAAGAAGGCGGAAGGCATACTCCTTTCTTTAAGGGGTATCGTCCACAGTTCTATTTCCGTACCACTGATGTTACCGGAGCAACCACTCTTCCTACGGGCGTAGAAATGGTTATGCCTGGTGATAATATTAACTTAGAGGTTGAGTTGATTACTCCGATTGCTATCGAGAAAGAATCTCGTTTTGCAATCCGCGAAGGCGGCCACACCGTTGGTGCAGGCGTAGTTACCGAGGTTATTGCATAAAGAGATGAACACGCAAAAGATTCGTATTAAATTAAAAGCCTATGATCACCGTTTGTTGGATCAGGCAGTAATTGAAATTGTGGATACCGTAAAGCGCACCGGGGCCAAGATTTCCGGCCCCGTACCGCTTCCTACAAAAAGAGAAATTTATACAGTATTACGTTCTCCGCATGTGGATAAAAAATCGCGGGAACAGTTTGATTTATCTACCCATAAGCGCCTTATTGACATCTTTGAACCCACAGCTAAGACCATCGATTCATTAAGGAAATTAAACCTGCCTGCAGGAGTGGACGTAGAGATCAAGTAATAAATCAACGCATTCGACGCACCCATAGTAAATCCGGGTTTGCTTAGGTTGACACTTAAGCGTAGTCGAATGTGTCAAAACGGGTAAAATTAAATGATTGGATTGATTGGAAAAAAGATTGGAATGACGCAAGTTTTTGCAGCAGATAACAGCTTGGTTGGTGTTACTGCGATAGAGGCGGGCCCTTGTCCTGTGCTGATGGTGATGGATAAAAATGTTCAGCTGGGGTTTGATTTAGTAAAGGAAAAAAGCTTAAAGAAAGCGCAGTTAGGGCTTTATAAAAAATTAAATATTGCTCCACGTAAAGTAATTAAGGACCTTTCCAAAGAAGCTAATGTTGAATATAAGGTAGGAGATGAACTTAAGGTTGATCTATTTACTGAAGGTGAATATGTAGACGTAAGCGGTATTTCTATCGGAAAAGGTTTTGCCGGTGGTATGAAACGTTGGCATTGGAAGGGTGGGCCGCGTACGCACGGTTCAACTTCACACCGTCGGGTAGGTTCTATCGGATCCAGTACTACACCCGGAAGAGTTTTTAGGGGGCATCATATGCCAGGGCATATGGGTGCAGAAAAAGCGACCATACAGAATTTGAAAGTTATTAAAGTGGATTTAGAAAATAATCTTTTATTGGTTGAAGGCGGAGTTCCCGGGTTTAAGAACGGATATTTAGTAATCACTAAAGCTCTTAAGAAGAGAGCCAAGAAAGCAGCGGTAAAGAAATAATATGTTTACCCCGTTAGAGAACGACGACAAATCGGATAAAGATATGCATAGTAAAGCTCATGTTAGCACAAAGGTATCATCTGTAAAAACCGTTAAAGAACGAGGTTCTCTAACGGGGTTTACATTACCTATATATAATAATGAAGGCAAGGAAGTAGATACAATAAAACTCAATGCTAGCGTGTTTGATGGTAGCCAGAATTTAGATTGCCTGCATCAGGCAATTTCAGGCTATCAGGCTAATCAGAGAAAAGGTCTGGCCGCAACTAAAACGCGTGGCGAGGTTTCCGGAGGTGGAAAGAAGCCTTGGAAACAGAAAGGGACTGGTCGTGCGCGCGTAGGTTCTACCCGTTCTCCTCTTTGGCGGCATGGTGGTGTAGTTTTTGGCCCTCATCCGCGTGATTTTTCTTATGAGGTTCCTCAAAAGATTAAGGCGCAAGCTTTAAAAACAACTTTAAATGCTAAACTGAAAGAAGATAATTTTATGATTTTGGACGAATTTAAGCTCCAGGCGCCTAAAACTAAGGAAGCTGTAGGGGTATTCTCTAATTTGAAATTATTTTCCGCTAAAGATAAAAAACAAAAGAAAGTTTTATTCCTGGCGCATAAAATAGACGCGCAATTAAAGAAGGCTTTAAGGAATATTAGTTTCTTGACCGTAGACCTGGCTTCTGATTGCCATGCTTATGAGGTAATGAATAATCAAAAGTTGCTCATTACTAAAGCCGGTTTGGCGGACCTGACAGAGAGGTTAAAGCCATGAGTCAGATTGCGTTAGTGATTAAAGCTTTATTGCAGACTGAAAAATCTAGCACTTATTCGTCTGCGGCTAAGTATTTGTTTTTAGTAAATAATTCTGCCAATAAAATCCAAATTAAGCAGGCAGTGGAGCAAGCTTATAAAGTAAAGGTAAAGAACGTGAATACTTTTATTTCCAGAGGGAAATTAAAAAGAGTAAGGCATCAATTGGGCCGCATGGTAGATACCAAAAAAGCTGTAGTTACTTTGGCTGCCGGCCAGAAAATAGAGGTAGCATAAGATGGGTATTATTAAATTCAAACCTACAACTCCTAGCCGAAGACATATGAGCGGCCCGGATTTTAAAGAGATTACTAAAAATAAACCGGAACGTTCATTATTGCTCCCGCTTAAAAAAACTGGTGGTAGGAATGCTTATGGTAGAATTACGACTAGGCATATTGGCGGTGGACATAAACGCATGCTGCGGATAATCGATTTTAAGCGTGACATTTGTGATCAGCCGGCAAAGGTTTTGACAATTGAATATGATCCTAACCGTTCTGCCAGAATTGCTTTGGTGGAATATCCGGATAAAGAGAAACGTTATATTATTGCTCCGTTAGGGCTCAATGTTGGAGATGCTATTATTTCCAGCAATCAAAAAGAAATTGAAATTAAACAGGGCAATTGTCTGTTGATACGCAACATTCCTTCAGGCACCCTTATTCATAATATTGAATTGTCTCCAGGTAAAGGCGGTCAGATCGTACGTGGTGCAGGAACTAGTGCTCAGATTATGGCTAAAGAGGGTGATGTTGCTCATGTTAGGTTACCTTCCGGAGAGGTAAGGTTAGTAAGTTTAGATTGTCATGCCACTATCGGCCAGATTGGTAATGTTGATCATGATGCAATTGTATTAGGAAAAGCCGGAAAAAGCCGTTGGTTAGGAATTAAACCTTCAGTCAGAGGTGTGGTAATGAATCCTTTTGATCACCCGCATGGTGGTGGTGAAGGTAAAAGTGGCCAGGGTAATCCTCATCCGGTGACTCCTTGGGGCAAGCCTACTAAAGGATATCGCACAAGAAACCGTAAGAAATACTCAAACAAATTTATTGTTAAAAGAAGGAAGCCATAATTATGCCACGCTCACTAAAAAAAGGTCCATACGTAGAGGAAAGCTTATTAAAGAAGATTCAGAAACAGACCAAAGCCGGATTACGCCAGGCAATAAAAACCTGGAGCCGGCGTTCAACGATTATTCCGGATTTTGTAGGTTTAACTTTTGCCGTGCATGATGGTAAGAAACATATCCCGGTTTTTGTCACCGAGAATATGGTTGGGCATAAGTTAGGTGAGTTTGCTCCTTCCAGAATTTTTAGAAAACACGGCGGTATTAAGGCTAAAAAGGGGTTAGAGAAAACATAAAATGATTGCTAAAGCTGAAGGAAAATTTTTAAGGATTTCACCAAGCAAGGTGCGTATAGTATTAGATCTTATTCGCGGTAAAGATGCCATAGAAGCTCAGAGCATCTTATTGCATTTAAATAAGCGGCCGAAAGAATATTTGATAAAAATATTAAAATCAGCAATTGCTAATGCTAAGGTTAAAGGGTTTGCCGTGGAAAAGCTGTATGTTTCTAAAGCGCTTTGTAATCCCGGGCCCATGTGGAAAAGGTTTAAAGCCGCTGCTTTCGGCAGGGCTGCTTCAATAGTAAAACGTACGGTTCACATAAAAATTGAGTTAGATTTAAAATCTGACACCCCGCGCTAATTGGAATTGCGCGGGTGTGCCTTTGTAGGCAAGGAGAATAATTCATGGGTCATAAGGTAAGTCCGCTATTATTAAGAATTGGTTTTATTAGACAATGGCATTCACGTTGGTTTGCTAAACCTAAAGATTTTGCGCTGTTTATCCAGCAGGATTACAAAATTAGGAAATTTATTAAAAGTAAATTTAAACAAGCCGCAATCTCCAAGATTGTTATTGAAAGATTGGCTGAGAAGATAAAGATCCGTATATTTTCTGCCCGTCCAGGTATTATTATTGGCCGGCACGGTTCAGATATTGAGCGGTTGCGTTCAGATTTAAACGGATTAGTAAAGAATGAGCTTTCTATTGATATCCAGGAAGTTAATAATCCTACTTGGGATGCTCAGTTGGTTGCTGAGAATATTGCTTTACAACAGGAAAAAAGAATTGCTTTTCGCCGCGCAGTTAAAAGAGCAATGGAGCAATCTATTCAATCCGGCGTAAAGGGCATCCGGGTAAGCTGCTCCGGGCGACTTAATGGCGCAGAGATGGGGCGCAAGGAAACTTATAAGATGGGGAAAGTTCCTCTGCAAACTTTGCGCGCAGATATTGATTATGGTTTTGCTGAAGCCCTTACTACATACGGTTTGATTGGAGTTAAGGTTTGGATTTATAAAGGTGATATTTTAGGGAAACAATTTATCCAAGAGGATGTTAAGGTCGTTCAACAGCAAGGCAATCCTAAGGAAGCATTTAGGCCTGCTCGGCCACATTAAAGGGAGTAATAATAATGGCTTTAATGCCTAAAAGAGTTAAATACCGTAAGTTACAAAAAGGCCAAAGGCGTGGAATATCCACTACCGGTTCAACTGTTGCTTTTGGAGAATTTGGATTAAAGTGTCTGGAAAACGGGTGGATTAAAAACACTCAGATTGAAGCTGTGCGTGTTATCTTGGCACGCCAACTGCATAAGGGTGGAAAATTATGGATTAGGATTTTTCCGGATAAATCAATAACTAAAAAACCAGCTGAAGTGCGTATGGGTAAAGGTAAAGGCGATTTGGATCATTGGGTTTGCGTAATTAAAAGGGGCCGGGTGCTTTTTGA
>JAPLLZ010000033.1 GCA_026387265.1 Candidatus Omnitrophota bacterium | reverse complement strand
TAATCCTCTGGATTGGGAAGATTGGCATTGGCAGCTTAAACATAGGATTCGCACCAAAGAAGAATTAGTCCAGATTATTAAACTTACCCCGGAAGAGGAGAAGGGCATTGATAAGGCTAAAGGCCGGTTGGCGATGGCAATCACTCCTTATTGGGCCAGCCAAATTGATGCTGAAGATCCCAATTGTCCTATTCGCCGGCAGTCTGTGCCGGTAAATGATGAATTTTCTGTTTCTCCACATGAAATGGCTGATCCTTGTGCTGAAGACCGGGATTCTCCTGCGCCGCATTTAGTACACCGTTATCCGGACAGGGTTTTATTGTTAGCGACGGATCATTGTGCGATGTATTGCCGTCATTGTACCCGCAGGCGTTTAGTAGGGGACCACGAAGAAAAAGATGTTAATCCGGAAACCAAATTTGACGCGGCGATTGAGTATATTAAAGCCAACCGCAAAATCCGCGACGTTTTAATTTCCGGAGGCGATCCGCTTACCTTGGAAGATGAAGTTTTGGAATCTTTAATCTCAAAAATTCGTGCGATATCGCATGTGGAATTGTTAAGAATTGGCACGCGTATTCCGGTCACTTTACCGCAACGGATTACTGAAAATTTGGTGCAGATGCTTAAAAAATATGCGCCGATTTGGATGAGTATTCATTTTAATCATCCGAAAGAGATAACTAAGCGTTGTCAAAACGCTTGCGATATGCTTGCCGAAAGCGGTATTCCTTTAGGAAGTCAATCTGTTTTACTTAAAGGGATTAATGACCGGCCATTCATTATGAAACGCCTGGTGCATGATCTTTTGCAGATCAGGGTTAGGCCGTATTATATTTATCAGTGTGATCCGGTTAGGGGTACGCAGCATTTTCGTACACCGGTAGCCACCGGAATAAATATTATTGAAAAGTTACGCGGCCACACCTCCGGTTATGCTGTTCCGACCTATGTCATTGACGGCCCGGGCGGCGGTGGGAAAATCCCTGTGGGGCCTAATTATATTTTATCTCAGGCCAAGGGTAAATATGTATTGCGCAATTACAAAGGCAAGATTTACACCTACCTGGAATAACCTTCAATTAATTATTTTGTAGAGACGCAAAATTTTGAGCCTCTACTTTAAGGAGCATCTATGAAAATAAGCGCATTTGCGATTAGCGAGATTGCTTTAGGCAAGCATAATGTTAAGGACACCCGGCTTGATCAAGCGGATAAATTAGTTAAGGCCAAGAAAAAAACTTACCCGCAAGTAGAATTAGTTGGCCAGGATGGGGCGTTTGAGGCTGATGTGATTATTGTCCCGGAAGCATCCAAGATGGATTTGATCTTGCAGGACCTGGATTTTGTGGAGACGCGCCTGACGAAAGCTCCGGCAGAAAATGAAAAAATAATTTTAAATAAAATGAAGGCAGCTTTGGAAAAAGAAGAATTTATTTCTTCAATTGGCCTATCGGCTGCGGAAAAAGAAATTATTTCCGGTTATGGTTTATTGACGCTTAAGCCGGTAGTGGTAGTGAATAAAGAAGAGTTAGAGGACTTAGGTGGTCTGTTAGCCAAAGTTTTAGCGCAAAGCGAATATATTTGTTTTCTGACTGTTGGGGACAAAGAGAATCGCGCCTGGCTGATTAAAAAAGGCACAACTGCCTGGGAAGCTGCCGGGGTTATCCATTCCGATATCCAACAAGGATTTATCCGTGCTGAAATTATAAGTTTCTCCGATTTTATTTCCAGCGGCGGAGAAACACAAGCTAAGCAGGCCGGAAAAATGCGGCTGGAATTAAAAGATTATGTTATGCAGGATGCAGACTTGGTTAATTTCCGGTTCAATAAATAAGTAAGCTAGAGAAAGATGGGTAATGGTTAAAGTCAAACGGGCATTAATTAGTGTATCTGATAAATTGGGCGTAGTAGAGTTTGCCAAAGAATTAAATAATTTTGGCGTAGAGATCATTTCTACCGGCGGTACAGCCAAGTTATTACGGGAAAATAATATTGCAGTAACTGAGGTTTCTGCTTACACGGATTTCCCGGAGATGCTTGATGGCCGGGTGAAGACCCTGCATCCTAAGATCCATGGCGGGCTTTTGGCGTTACGCGATAATCCTGCGCATATGCAAAAATTAGCTGAGCAGAATATTGGGTTGATTGATATGCTGGTGGTTAATTTATATCCTTTTGAAAAAGTTATCCGTAAAGCGCAAGTGGATATTGCTGAAGTTATTGAAAATATTGATATCGGAGGGCCGGCAATGCTTCGTTCTGCGGCCAAAAATTGCCAATCGGTGGCGGTAATTTGTAACCCCCAACGTTATCTTCAGGTAATCGCCCAGCTTAAACAAAATAACGGCTGTCTTGGTGAAGATTTCATGCGTCAATTAGGTATTGAGGTATATGGGCATACCAGTAGGTATGATGCGGCAATTTACAATTATCTCTGCCGCCATTTTAAAATTGAACAAACCACTGAAGATTTTCCGCCGGAACTGATAGCCGCTTTTGAGAAAATTCAGGATTTACGTTATGGCGAGAATCCGCATCAAAAAGCCGCTTTCTATAAAGAAAAAGGCAAGTCTGCCGGCCTGATTAATGTTAAGCAATTACAGGGTAAAGAACTTTCTTTTAACAACATTTTGGATCTTAATTCTGCGGTAGAGCTGGCCAAAGAATTTAAAAATCCGGCGGCAGTAATCGTCAAGCATAATAATCCTTGTGGCGCGGCGGAAAATAAAGAGTTGTCCAAAGCTTATCTTGATGCCTGGAAAGCGGATAAGCTTTCGGCTTTTGGTGGGATTGTTGCACTCAATAGGCAGATGGATGTAAAGACAGCTAAATTAATATTAAAAAGCGGATTCTTAGAATGCATTATTGCCCCGGGGTTTGAAAAAGCAGCCAGAGATTTATTTAGTGGTAAGAGAAATTTACGCCTGTTGGAATTAAGTGATTGGGGCGTAGTGGATGAATTGCAGGTGAAGCGGGTCAGCGGCGGCATACTTTTAGAGACATCTGATTCTTTGACCTTGGATCTTAATAAACTTAAAGTGGTAACGAAGAAAAAACCTACTAAGTCCCAGATGCAAACTTTGATCTTTGCCTGGAAAGTTGCTAAACACGTAAAATCCAACGCCATTGTTTTAGCGGTAGGGACTAAAACCGTAGGAATTGGGGCCGGGCAAATGTCCCGCGTAGATTCGGTAATGATTGCTAAAAGTAAATCTTCCAAATTCAGTAAAAGTTGCTGTTTGGCTTCGGATGCCTTTTTCCCCAAGCCGGATGCAATATCCTGGGCGCATAAAGCCGGGGCAAAAGCCATAATTCAACCCGCAGGCTCAATTGCCGACCAGGATATTATCGCGGCTTGTGATAAATATAAAATTGCGATGGTGACTACAGGCATCAGGCATTTTAGGCATTAATGTATGACCTACCCGGAAGTTTTGCAATACTTAAATTCCCTCGTTAATTACGAAAAAGACCTAAACTATTCTTATCAGAAAACAATTAAGCTGGAACGTATCCGGAAATTTTTAGCGGTTCTGGGAGATCCTCAGAAATCTTTACGGGTTATTCATGTTGCCGGGACAAAAGGTAAGGGTTCGACTTGTGCTTTGGTTGCCTATATGCTTAGGGCATCTGGTTTTAGCGTCGGGCTATATACTTCACCGCATCTGCATGACTTCAGAGAAAGAATCCGTATTCTGCGCCCTTTTGTTTATAAGGCTAAGCAAACAGGCGGAGATTTTGAAGGGATGATTTCTAAGGTAGCGTTGGCACATTTAGTTCAAGAGTTAAGGCCTCTGATTAATAAATATAACCGGCGTTCAAAATATGGGTATCTTTCGTTTTTTGAGGTTTATACTGCGTTAGCTTTTTTATATTTTAAACGCCAACAAATTGATTTTGTGATTTTAGAAACAGGTATGGGGGGCAGGTTGGATGCAACTAATGCGGCTGATTCTTTGGTGTGCGGGATTACCCCGCTTAGTTTTGAGCATGTGCAGAAATTAGGAAATACCCTGGCCAAGATTGCCGCGGAAAAATCCGGGATTATTAAGCGCAGCGGAGCAATTGTAATTTCCGCTGCGCAGGTTAAGGAAGCTAGCAGGGTAATTCGTAAACGATGCAAGAAATTTGGTGCCAAGCTTTATGAAGTAGGCCGTCAGATAAAATATGCAATACCCAAAAAAGGATTGTTAATTAAAGGTTTGCTCAATGACTACAAAAATTTGCGTTTGCGTCTTTTGGGTGAGCATCAGGCAGCTAATACTGCTTTGGCCATTGGGTTGGTGGAGGGCTTGAGTGTTTACGGTATTTCGATTACTCCGCAGGCTATACGGCGGGGGCTCAAACAGGCTGTCTGGCCGGGAAGATGTGAAGTAGTGCAGACCGGCCCCTTGGTGATTTTAGACGGCGCGCAAAATTCCGCTTCTGCCCAGGTTCTCAGGAAAGCAATCGAAAATAATTTTCAATACCGTAAGCTTATTTTAGTTTTGGGCATTTCATCAGATAAAGATATTGCCGGAATATGCCAAGCGCTGGATCCTTTGGCGGATGAAGTAATCTTAACCTGTGCGCAAACTTCCCGGGCAACTGATCCAGTTAAGCTGGCTGGATATTTTAAGAGAAAACTACATTTGACCTCAGGGGTAAAAGAAGCTAAACTTTTAGCCAGAAGCCTAGCTGGCAAAAAAGATTTAATTTTAGTCACGGGTTCATTATTTGTAGTCGGAGAATTCAGAGATGTTAAAGAATAGCCTTCAGGATACCATTGCCGCAATTTCTACTGCCACCGGTGAAGGAGGAATTGGTATTGTCCGCCTTAGCGGCGCACAATCATTAGCTGTTGCCAATAAAATATTTGTGGGCCTGTATAAAGAAAAGCCCACGCATTTTAAAAGTTATTCCATGCATTACGGTAAGATTGTTGATGAACATAAAATTATTGATGAGGTGATCTTGACGGTTATGCGCGGCCCTAAATCCTATACCCGCCAGGATGTAGTAGAGATTAATTGTCACGGCGGCATGTTGTCTTTACGTAAAATTTTAGACCTAATCCTTAGACATGGTTGCCGCCTGGCCAGCCCTGGTGAGTTTACTAAGCGGGCGTTTTTAAACGGCCGCATTGATTTAACCCAGGCGGAAGCGGTTATTGATATTATCCGCGCCAAGACAGACTCTGCGCTTAAAATAAGTTTAAGCCAGCTAAGTGGCGCTCTTTCCCGGGAGATTAATAAAATCCGTCAGGGGCTATTGGATATTTTAGTAATTCTGGAGGCACATATTGATTTTCCTGAAGAAGTCGCGCAAACTCAAAATATGGCTGAAATTTTACACCGGATTACCGATGTTGATACGCAGTTAAAAGCGCTATTAAGTAGTGCCGATAGCGGCAGGATTCTGCGCGAAGGGTTGCATGTAGTTATTTGCGGTAAGCCTAATGTGGGAAAATCCTCGCTCTTAAATGCCTTGCTCAAAAAAGAGCGCTCAATCGTTACTCCGGTTGCCGGGACTACCCGCGATACGATCGAAGAGCTCATTGATATCAAAGGTATTCCGGTAAGGATTGTGGATACTGCCGGGATTCTTAAGCCGCGTAATCTGATTGAGAAAAAAGCGGTAAAGCTCGCCCGCAACCAAATTGATTCAGCTGATTTGGTAGTTATTTTATTTGATGCCAGCAGTAAACTCAAGCCGCAAGACCGGGACTTGATCAGGGTAGTGAAAAATAAAAATGTCATTGCCGTGATTAACAAGATTGATTTAAAGGCGCGTATTGAAAAAGATGAAATTGTACAGATTTTCCCCAGAGTTATAACGCTGGCGGCAAAGTCAGGAAAAAATTTAAATCTCCTGGAGGATGCCCTTTATAGTTTTGTTTATCAGGGCAAGTTGCCCGGTCCGGAGCTTGCGTTAGTAAGTAACCTTAGGCATATCCAAGCCCTGCGGGATACCCGGCAGCTAATTGATGAAGCCAGGCATATGTTTGCTGACAAACTATCCATAGAATTTATCACGCAAAATTTAAAAGATGCCTGTTCCTATTTGGACGGAATCTTAGGGAAGGATTTTTCCACGGATCTTTTAGATAAAATATTTATGGATTTTTGTATTGGGAAATAACTCCAAACAGCCAAATATAACGTAGAGACGCAAGATTTTGCGTCTCTACAAATTAATAAATCTTATTGCAGAAAGCGGGTTTTCATTAGATAATACCTAAGTAATTTTATTATTTAGTTAAGGAACTTCCAAATGAATAAAGCTAAAATTGAAAAAGCAGTATACCAGATCTTAGAGGCAATCGGAGAGGATCCGCAAAGAAAGGATCTTTTAGAAACACCGCGTCGTTTTGCCCAAATGTGCGAAGAGATATTTTCCGGGATTAAGCAAGATCCGGAAAAAGAGCTAGAGGTAATCTTAGAGCAGAAACACCATGAGATTATTTTATTGCGCGGTATACCGTTGTATTCTGTTTGCGAACATCATCTGCTCCCCTTTTTAGGCAAAGCCAGCATTGCTTATATTCCTAAAAATGGACGGGTTACCGGTTTAAGCAAGCTTGCCCGGGTGGTAGACATTTTGGCTCGTCGCCCGCAAGTCCAGGAAAGGCTGACTACGCAGATTGCCGAGATTGTGATGAGCAAATTAAAGCCTTTGGGGGTAATGGTGGTTATTGAAGCGGAGCATTTATGTATGTCGATGCGCGGGGTAAAAAAACCTGGGACAATGACCGTAACCAGTGCAGTGCGCGGAATTTTTAAAGAAAATGAAAAGACCCGCTCGGAAGCACTTGCTTTAATGCGCCAGTAATCATATACTGTAGGAGCAACAAGAAGCGAAATAAAAAAGAAGGAAAAAAAGATGAGCATGCGAAAATTTTTGCTATTTTTATTCTTGATATTTATCTTATCCGGTTGCGCTACTTATAAATTTCAGAAATCTGATGCCTCTGGGGGGAAAGGTTATTTGGTTTGTTATGATGGCAAGCCAATTACAGAGTACACTGTGGGCACAGAGAAGACCCTTCCAGATTTAAGTTTGGCCAAGGAACGTTTTAAACGGCGCAGATCTAAGGTAGAGTTTTATTATAAACGGATGGATCAGATTGAGTCGCGCCTAAAAGGATTTTTTTGGGATCCTCCTGTAATGGCTTTAGGGCTTTTAGGCGGAGTTTTGAATTGGCCATTTAGAGCTGTGACAGATTATAAATATAATCATAATCCTAAATATAAAGCCAGAGTAGATAAGTTGGATGAAGAGAAAGAAGCATTGGAAACAGCGCGTGTAGCTAAGCTTAAAAGAGAACTCGATGCTTATGTTGCCAAAGATTTAGTGGAAGAAAAAGGCGGCCAGGGTATAGTAGAGGCTGCGCTTTCTGAAGCTAAGCCTGAACCGCAAGCCCAAGTGCAGCAAAAAGCGGCCTCTGTGTCTCAAACAGTAGTATCTGCACCCGCGCCTGCCCCGGAGCCGGTTATTCCAAGCGCACAGGAGCCGGTTGTGGCTAAAGATGAGTCTGTGGTAACATCCGCTACAGAGCCCGTTGTGTCTGCTACTACTGTAGCAGAAGTTAAGCCTTTACCGGCTGAAGAAGTGCCGGCTGTTAAGATAGTATCAGAGCCCCCGGTGGCGGTGATTATTGCTAAACCGGTTAAAGGTTATTCTCCCCTTAAAGTAACTTTCTCCGGGCAGAAGTCATTCTCTAAATCAGGTAAGATCGTTTCTTATCTTTGGAATTTTGGTGATGGAGATACTTCTACTTTGAAAAATCCTGAAAATACCTATTGGAGCACCACTTTCGGTTCGCGTAATTTTACAGCCACTCTTACCGTCAGGGACCAAGCAGGCTCTATCTCTAGCGCCACCTCTGTAATCGAAGTAATCACGCGTTAATTCTTATGATGAATCGGGAATTTTAAGTCCGGTTTATTTTAGTAGAATTGCAGAAAAAGATTAAGGTGAATCCGCAGGCCAAAATTTCAACTGTGAAAAAAAACAATCTAATTATTTGTCGTTTTCGCCTCTTTCTATCCTTCGTTAAAGAATAATTTCATAAACTTGGATGATAATTTGTATGTAACTGAAAATAAAGCTATTCGGTCGATAACCCTAACAAATTTAAAAAATATTTCCACCTCATTTTTTATCACGCATTATCAGCCGGTAACAATTTTTTCTTACCTATTGGAATACCATTTTTTTAAACTTAATCCGTTTAACTACCATTTAACTAATCTTATCCTGCATTTATTAAACTGCCTTTTGGTATTTTGGTTGTTTTATTTAATCAGCGGTAGAGCTTCTGTTGCTTGGATAACTGCTATTCTCTTTGGTATCCATCCGATGCAGGTAGAATCAGTAGCTTGGATCAGCGAGAGGAAAAACTTACTCTATGCCTTCTTTTTTCTAGGAGCATTAATTAGCTATCTTTACTACTTAAGAAAAGACAAAGCGGTAAAATACTATTTTCTATGTTTAGGTTTGTTTATTCTGGCTCTTTCATCAAAATCCATGGCGATGACCCTACCTTTAGTTTTGTTTTTGCTGGATTATTTTTATTCCAGGAAAATAAATCCGGCTGCATTCATCGAAAAAATTCCCTATTTTTTACTGTCGATACTTTTTGGGCTGCTTGCCTCTTTGGGTTCCTTTCCAACCCAGACTTTTTATGTTAAAAGTTCATTTAGCTTTTTTACTAAGCTTCTTGGAGCATCAGGCGATGTTATCTTTTACCTTAATAAGCTTTTGTTGCCGGTTAAGCTTTCTGTGTTATATCCTTATATTGAGATAAAAAATAACCCGTTTTATTTGTATTCTTTTGTGCTGATGATTATTCTTGTCGTTGCTATAATTATCTCCATCCGGTATACAAAAAAAGTAATTCTAGGCAGTGGGATTTTTTTGCTGATTGTCTTTCCTGTTATTCGTTTCTTACCGTTAGATTATGTATTAACCGCTGACCGTTACATTTACCTTGCGGTAATCGGGATATTTTATCTACTTGCTCTAGGTTATCTGTGGTTATATACCGGAAAAACAAAACACGCCTATTTGCTTAAAACTTTTTTAGTGATTGCTATGGCCGGAGTAATTATTTCTTTGGGATCGGCCACCTGGAAAAGATGCCATACTTGGAAAGACAGCTTAAGCTTGTGGAATGATATTTTAGAAAAATATCCTGATACTGCCGTTGCTTTTAGCCATCGCGGTGAGGTTTTGTTGAGGCAAGGTAAATACCATCAAGCCCTTTTTGATTTTATGCAAGCAGTAAATGTACAGCCGGGATCTCCGGATGACCCCATATTTAATCACCGTTATCTTAACCTAGGGCTTGCTTGGCAAGCTTTGGGTAAAAATCAGGAAGCAGCAGCGGTGTTTGAGCGGTTGATCAAAGAGGCAGAGACATATTTTAACTCTGCTGACTCCAACGGTTTTACCAATAGTAAAAATAAAGTTGCGGCAGCTAACTGGATGGCGGTAAAAACAGGAGCATATTTTAAATTTGCTAATATGAAGGATTTACTCAATGATAGAAATAAGGTTGTGGCAGCTCACTGGATGACCCTAGAGGTCGGATCATATTTTAATCTTGCTAGTATAAAGGATGCGCTTGGTGATAAAGACGGGGCATTAGAATTGTATGCTCGGGCAATAGAGCTTGCTCCGCGATTTTTATATGCCCACGACTCCCTTGGCACTCTCTATCTTAGTTTAAACCGTAAAGAGTTTTTTGATGCTTACTATTATTGCGGTAATCTGGCTTTAGCTACCCAGAGGGATAAAGATGCGGTGCTCTTCTATAAAAAAGCCCTAGAGCTTAACCCGGGCTCCAAAGAATCATGCGTCGGCCTGGCAAATGCCTATTTAATTACCAATAGAAGCGAGGAAGCAATCCTATTACTTAAAAAAGCCCTAGAGCTTGATCCAGCTCTTGCTGTCGCGCACAATAATCTTGCTCTAGCCTACTATTATGCCCAAGAATATACCTTAGCCATCCAACATTGCGATCAGGCTGTTCAGCTAGGCTATCCCCGAAGCCCTAAATTACTGGAATTACTTGAACCTTATAGGAAGTAGGTTGGGAAAAAATAACTCAAATGACCAGTGGATAATGAAAATGATAATAAAGCGTATATTGTTTAGAATAACTGCCATTTTAATTGGAACAATATGTATTTTATTTTCTTTGGAGTTGTTCTTTCGGATAAATAAAAAAATCGGATATGTTACCACCTCTTATAAGGCAGCTACCGATTGTGGGATAGATAACGCAATGTTGCAAAGAAAGCAATATTCATCGGTGTTAGGTTTTGAAAATATACCCAATTTTCAAGGAATTAATTCACACGGGTTAGTAAGTAAAGAATATAAACTTGAAAAGAATAAAGATGTTTTCCGCATTTTAATCCTTGGCGATTCTATAGCTGAAGGGTTTGCTGTTACTTTTTTGGAGGATTTGCTTAATCAAAGCCCGCCCCTACATTTAAAGTATAGATTCCAAGTTTGGAATGCAGCTGTAGGTGCTTATGATATCAGGCGTTACTACTTGTATTTAAAGAATAAGGGGTTACATTTTAAACCAGATTCCGTTATTATTTATTTCTGTTTAAATGATTTTGATGTCGATTCAAGTGTTTATTATAAGGACGAAAAAGGAATTTTTCGCTGCAGTTTTCATGCCAGTAGCGAGTTGATGAGGAGGCATATGCCGAATCAATTACTCACGCAACATTCGTATCTTTACCGATTTATAATTCTTAGATTAAATAGCTACCTATCAGGTTTACAGAAAGGAAAAGAAGGTTTTAGCATAAAAAAGAAAGAAGGGCTACATTATTTAGCTGGCATTAAAGACATTTGCGATAGGAACCGACTATCTCTGTTTGCTGTAGTTTTTCCTTATTTAAAACCTTTAGGTGAATATGATGTTGATCAGCGAGAAAATTATGAAAATATCATTGGTGCGTTAAAGGAGCTTAATATTAATTTTCTTGATTTGCACAATTATCTGCCTCAAAATGAGTTAATCTGGTATAGGCAAACACAGGAAGACCAAATACACCATAAGAAAGAATTAAATCTTCTTTATGATAAAATAATCTGCAATTATTTTTTGCAAAACTTGGTATAAACGATGTTTTATGATTATTGGATCGTAAACGATTTTAGAAAAAAACTGGCATTTTTTGTTATAACTGCCGGTGTTATCATTAGCAGTTATTTAGCTGATTTTTGCCTGCCCGGCACAATTTTTTACCGGTTTCAACAAATTTGTTTTTGGCCAACCGTTTTGGTTTTAGTCCTTTGGCTCATTCCTAGTAAAAAAGGATTAACTTTTCAATTTTCACGATACTCAATAGCCCTGTTTTTTATTCTATTGATCGGTTTATTTTTTAGGTTATATAAAATAAATACCCTGCCCCTAAATCATGACGAAGCCCATACTACCTTAAGAACCCTGTTTTTATTCCAGAATAAAGATTTTGTTTCTTATGCCGGAGTCCCGATTACTTTTTTAAATGGCAAGGTTCCGGCATTATTTTCATTACTTGCCGTTGTTTCTGCAAAATGGTTTATAAATCCCGAAATAATTGTAAGGTTACCGTCAATAATTATCGGGATCTTAACGATATGGTTTGTGTATAGATTAGTTAAAGAATTAGGCGAAAGAAAAACAGCCCTGCTGTCTGCTTTTTTCTTAGCAATTTTGCCCTGGCATATTATTCAATCCCGGGTAGGAGTGAACGCAATACTTACCCCTTGTTTTGGGGCACTATTCTTTTTATTGTTTGCCAAAGCCATAAAAAAAGAAAGTTATAAGTATTTCTATTTATCTTTTTTTGTATTAGGCATTGCCGCCTTTTGGACGTATACCGCATCGCAGGTATATGTAATTTTAGCGGTTATTTGCTGCATTGTATTTAGAAAAGAATTATCCTGGATGAAAAAAATTGATTTTATAAATTCTATTTTATTATTCATCATCCCGTTGCATCCTTTTTTAATTATGTGGGGTAAGGTAAATTTTGTGCACAGCCAATATTATCATTCTGTATCTCTTTTTCATAATAATCTAATTCTGAATGCAATTGATCGCTTAAAAGACGCATTTATATTACTTTTTTGGGCGGAAGATCCATTTTCATTATTTGCTCCGGGGTTTGCCGGACCGATCATTCAGCCGTTTTTATTAATATCCTTGGTGTTTGGTTTTTTAAGTATACAGAAAAATCCCTCCTTGGCTAGAGTTGTCAGAATATGGTTGATAGGGGGGATGTTTTTTTTAGTTTGTTTCATCAGCGAAGTTGCAGACAGATATATTATTGCGGTTGCCCCGGCATTGTGCATCCTGATGGCTTACGGTGTGTTGCTTAGTAAATTTAAAAGACTTATTCCTTATTCTGTAGCCGCGGCGATTATTGGCATATGGATATACGGATCAAGCTATTTTGGTTATTTGAATAAAATTCCTTTAGGAAGCTTAAAAGCATACAGTTACGGTTGCGCAGAGGTATCCAGGTTTCTCTCTGAAGACGCGTTATTTATGAAATCGGGTGCCAAGGCGGCCATAGAGTGGAGAATGATCCCGGCTGAATTTTATTTCATTTTAGCAAAACGTAGAGGGCAGGATTTATTTGAAAAAAAACGTCTCAATAAGTTTATTCCCTGCTGGGGAGATGATTTAGCGCAGTCCAAAGACGTTGTTTTTTATTGTCTTTGGTCGCCGGAATCAAGAGGATATGACTGGGACGCTTTTAACTGCCAGTTATATAAAAAGTTCAGGTTGTTCTATCCGGAGAAATTGCCGGTTAAAGTTATCTGTTATCCTGATGGCAAGAAGGCTATAGAAATTTTTAAAATGGAACAATGAAAAATATAGAGAAGCATTTTAATCATCAAAGTAGTATGTATGAAAAAGCGATTAGGTGTAATTTTATCTGGAGAACAATAAAAGCGAAAGAAAAAATGGCAGTTTTGACGTTATTGTCTGCGCAAAAAAATGAGCATATTTTAGACGCCGGAAGCGGGCCGGGAATTTATGCAGAAATTTTAAAGAACAAAGGATGCCAGGTGATTTGCGTAGATGTAGCATCTTCGATGATTGATTTAGTAAAACAGAAAGGAATTGTCGGGCGGATATCGGATGTAGAGGATTTTTCGATTCAACAGAAGTTTGATAAAATTATTTGTTTAGGAACTTTAGAATTTGTTCGTTCTCCTGAAAAAGCTTTGAGTAATTTGGCGGCGCATCTTAAGCCAGGTGGTTTTATGGTTATTCTTGTGCCGATGAGGAGTATACTGGGCTACAGTTATAAAATGATGCATTATTTGCACGGGATATCTATCCGGATATTTTCTCAGGATGGAATCCGATCATTATTGTATAAAACGGGTTTTAAAATCGACAAGATGATAGAAGTATCCGGTTTGTCTTGTGTTATAAAAATTCAACCGGTACAAAAAAGTTAGGGCGAGGTTATGTTAGGTTTTTATTATAGAAAATACCTTACAAAAGGACGAAACGGGAAGTTCAAAAGATGCAGTTATTGAAATATCCTTATTTTAGTCTTTGTAAAAAAATAAACATTCATCCCAATTGGATAAGCCTTTTATCACTATTGCCTGCTTTGATTGCAGCAGTTTTTATTGTAAAAGAATCATATTTATGGGCAGCGTTATTGGCGTCGATCTCGCTGATTTTTGATCTATTGGATGGAGCCTGTGCCCGCTTGGCGTTGAAGGCGAGTAAATTCGGAGATTATATAGATGCGTTAGTTGATCGATACAGAGAGGTAATCTTCTATTTTGGATTTGTATTGGGAGGTTATCCTTTGGAGGCATTTTTCGCATTATCCGGTTCGCTTTTAATCAGTTTTGCCAAAGCCAGGGCCGCTATGTGTGTCCCCATTGATGATCATGATTGGCCGGCAATCGGGGATATGGCAGACAGGAATATAGTTTTAATCATTGGTTTGATCGGGGCAGCCATTAAACCAGTATGGTTTTTAAAATATGACCTGCTTACCTTTGTTTTATTGAGTATTGGTTTGTTTACACATATCGGCTGCGTTTTCCGTATTTTTTATGCAAAAAAAATCATTGAAAAAAAAGCACCTGAATGTTAAGCGTAGTTTATCTTTGGTGGTTAAATAGCGGTAGCGTAATGTTGGCTGTTGGTAACCTTTCTAGGCCAAACAAGATATTTTAAAACCTAGTTATGTGTGATAGCATAGAAACATTGATTTAAAAAGTGATTGTGTAGTTTGAGAAGTTAATAAGTTTATGTTTCTGATGGGGGAAATATGAATATATTATTTACTAATTTCTGTAATCAAAGTTGCCCCTATTGTTTTGCCAAGGAAGAGCCGGCATTAGAAAAAAAATTGCATCCTAATTATATTAAATTAAAAGAATTAAGCGTAATCATTGATTTTTTGAAACAATCCAAAGAAACTCGCGTGGGAATCTTGGGGGGAGAGCCGACGCTGCACCCTGAATTTAAAAAAGCAATGGCCATGGTTATTCAAGCAGGATTAGGCGTAACCATATTTACCAATGGATTAATGGATAGAGATAATTCTACATTCCTCAAAGGAATCCAGGCGCGTAAGTGCAATGTGCTGCTTAATCTCAATTCACCGGAAAGTTATACCAAAAAGCAGTGGTCCATCATTAACAGAACTGCCGGATTACTGCGTAAGCGGATGAGGTTAGGTTTTAATATCTATAAGTTAGATAATGATCTGGATTTTCTGGTAGATTTTATACAAAAATACAATCTTGAAAAAATTATAAGACTAGGTATGGCTGTTCCCATATTTGGCGGTAACAATAAGTACATTGAGCTTGCAGATTATCCAAAAGTTTCCGAAAAAATAGTGAATTTTATTGAAAAACATCGCTTGACGGGTATTTCATTTACTTTTGATTGCGGTTTTACGTTGTGCAGTTTTACTGATGAACAGTTGGGGAAGCTTATCCGGTTGAGAACCACATTAATTTCTAGTTGTCCGCCACCGATTGATGTAGGACCGGATTTAAAATTGTGGCATTGTTTTGCGACATCCAGAATGTGGAATAAGAAACTAACTGATTTTAAAGATTTACAGGCGGTGATTAAGTTTTACCAAACAAAATTTAAGGCTTTCCGTCAAGTAGGCGCAACTAACGGTTGTTTACGGTGTGAATACCTAAGGTTGGATTATTGTTCCGGAGGCTGTTTAGGGCATACCTTAAAAGCATTTAAACTAGAAGATAGGTTAGAAAACTTTGTATAAAAAACACCCTGCGAATTATGGCCAAAATTACGGCCAAGGCAACGGTATGGAATAACTTCTGCGATATGTTTAACTTAAATCTCTTGGCTTTGCGCCCGGCCGACGACAGCGCTGGAAACTTTCAAAAATTAAATTTTAATTTATCAAAATCTAATGGATAATTTTACCCTTATTCAGTTTCAATATGAATCTCGCGGCGTCCCTTTAGGAGCCCTTTATCTTGCCTCTGGGCTAGAAAAAGAGAATCTCAAGTTCGACCTTAAAATTTATCCATTCTATAAAAATGGCTATGACTTAGATAAGCTTTATTCTTTCTTAAGCGACTCAAGTGATATCGTTGCCATTGGTTGCTGGTCAGATTTACTTCCCTATGTAATCGGTGCTTTAGATAAACTTAAGAAGAGATTCCCTAAAAAAATTATTATTTTAGGAGGTGTAGGGCCGACAGAAGTTGCCGAAGAAATAATCGCTAAATTCAATTTCGTTAATTTCATAATAAAAGGATGCGGGGTTGGTGTTTTACCCAAACTCATTAAAAGGATCCAAGCCGGTAGCCATAGGCTAAATGATATTGACGGGTTAGTTTATAAACAAAACAATCATATAGTAAGCAACTACTACAAGGGGTTTTATTTGAATATACCCGATACTCCGGCATATCAGCGTATAGATAACATTTGGCGGTATAATAACTTTCCGATCTTTACTTCTTTTGGTTGTCCTTATTTGTGTACCTTTTGCGATAGCCGTCCGGTATCTCCAAAAAAAGTTATTTATAGAGACCTGAATTCAGTAGTGGAAGAAATAAAATTAATATTTGTGATCAACAAAAAAAGAGTATTTGAATTTTGTAAATTGCTTCGATCGCAAATGCCCAACATAACCTGGGATTGCTATGGCAGAGTTGGTTTAATCGATGAAGAATTACTCAGTACAATGTCAAAAAGCGGATGTAAATCAATATATTACGGAGTTGAGTCGGGTTCTAATGTAATATTGAAGAAAATAAAGAAAGGATTTACTATTGAAGAAGCAATCAAAACACTATTTTTATCAAAAAAGTACATTAAAAGCGTTGTGGCTTCTTTTATTTATTTATTTCCTTTTGAAACACCAGCAGATTTTTATCATACCAAGATTTTATCTTACTATTTAAAATCAAAGGGGATATATACTCAGCTGCATGCTTTAACGCCCGCTAACCAATCCGAGGTTTACTTTAATTATAAGAAAGATCTATTTTTGTCTAAAAAAATAAATTCTAGCTGTCGGTCAACATTGAATGCTATGCCAAAGGCGTGCATAAAACTTATAAGAAAGTATCCGGATATATTTTACTACTACTACAATTATAATTCTGGATACTTGCCTAAAATTATAAAAATGGTAAAATCGCCATGACACACAAAACTTACAGATAATAGGAAATTACACCTTTCCTGTAATTTCTCTATCCAAAGTTCTATATTGTATTGCCTCTGAAAGATGCTCTGTTTTGATATCTTCGTTTCCCGCTAAATCCGCGACCGTCCTGGATACTTTCAATATTTTGTCATAGGCGCGAGCGCTAAAATTCAGCTCTGCCATTGCCAATTTTAGTAGCTCGCCTTCCTCTTTACCCAAAACACAGAATTTTTTCACCTGTTTATGATTCATTAAAGCATTACACATGATACCTTCATTTTTAAGCCGCTTCCTTTGAATTGCGCGTGTTTTATTAACCCTTTCCTTAATTTGTGCCGAACTTTCAGCAGGCAAATTACTGGACAGTTCTTGATACTTTGCCGCCGGTACCTCAATGTGAATATCTATTCTATCTAACAAAGGTCCGGATATTTTAGAGCGATATTTATAAACTTCGCTCGTTGAGCACCGGCAAGAAGATTTAAGGTCGTAATAGCGCCCGCACTTGCAGGGATTCATTGCGGCTACTAACATAATGGAAGCAGGAAAGGTAAGGGATTTTTTTATCCGAGACACGCGTATAACACCATCTTCTAGCGGCTGCCTTAGTGCTTCTAAGGAATCGCGATGGAACTCGGGAAGTTCGTCCAAGAACAATACGCCCTGATGTGCCAGGCTTATCTCGCCAGGCTGCGGAATTGAGCCGCCTCCAACTAGGGCAATATTTGAGATAGTATGGTGTGGGCTACGGAATGGCCGGATACTCATGAGACCTTCCTGGGGGTAATGTTCCTATTACTGAATGGATCTTGGTTACTTCCAAAGCTTCTTCCAAATTTAAATCCGGCATAATTGTGGGGATTCTTTTTGCGAGCATAGTCTTGCCTGCTCCGGGAGGTCCCATAAGAAGGATATTATGCCCTCCGGATACTGCTACCTCCAGCGCTCTTTTTGCAAAAAATTGGCCTTTAACTTCGGAAAAATCCAGAGTGTAATTTCCACTGTCCTTAAGAATCTGGTTAATCTCTAATTTTAGAGGTTGCCGGGATTGAGGGTCGGCTAAAAATTGCACTACTTCTTTTAAGCTTCTTAACGGCCAGGCAGAGATTTCGGTTATAATTGCTGCTTCCTGAGCGTTTTCTTCAGGGAGAATAAGGTTTTTAATTGGGGATTTAGCCAAAGTTAAGCTTATGGCCAGCACGCCATGAACCGGCCGCAATTGTCCATCTAATGATAATTCTCCCAGAAAGGAGTAGCTTTTAAGGCAGTCCTTATTAATTTGACCGGTTGCTCCTAGAATACCCAGGGCAATGGCTAGGTCAAAACAAGCACCCTCTTTTTTAATGTCAGAAGGGGCCAGATTTACGGTTATTCTTTGGACGGGCCATTGGAATCCCGAATTTTTAATGGCTGAACGCACTCTTTCTTTGCTTTCCTTGATTGCGGTGTCCGCCAGCCCAACCAGGTTGATTACCGGTAAACCGTTAGTGACATCAATTTCTATCTCTACCGGATAGGTTTCCAGCCCCAATAACCCAAAACTATAAGTTTTAGCGATCATGTTTACCCCCTCTTAAGGTAATAGACGTGTAGGGATAGGTAATCTAACCGCGTTTTAAGGTAGATCCTTGACCGCTTAGCGGTCAAGGATTAATTCGGCCAAACAACTTAGCTTCGCTGTCGCTCGCTAAGTTGTGGCTTCATTAAAATACCTTGCTTTTTAGGTGGGGGAATATATAATATAACCCTATGACCAAAGACACGATTAAGAACCTGGCGCTCATTTTGTTATTAGGAATCACTATTTTTAGTGTAATCAGGTATGCAAGCGAACTAAGAGCAAGATTTAGGCTTGAGGATAATTTAACTCAGGCGCAGAGTGAAATTTCCGTCTTAACTCAACAGAAACAAAACCTATTGCAGAAACTGGAGAAAGAGCAAAAGCTTAATGAGCAATTAACGCAGAGAAACGTAAATCTCAAGGCCTACTTAATTGCCAGCAAAGGAAGAATAAGGCGCTTTTTTCAGGAAAACACAAAAATCCAGGACGAACTTGGAGATATAAATGCTAAATTTGAGATATTGAAAGCGGAGAACAGGGCGCTTATTGATATTCATAAACGTATTTATGTGGAGAATGAACAGTTTAAGGTTAAAATGGGCTCGGTTGCGGAATTAAAGAAGGCGATCAAGGAATTAAAAGCTAGTAAGCGTAAAGGTGCTGGGTGGCAGATAGAGGGTAACCGCGGTTTTCTAATTAAGGATGGGCATTTAACATCTGAAAAAGTAAAGATTGAAGTTACACCTGTTCCTGGTAAGTCTATGTAGGATTATGCGGAACCGGCAAAACCTAAAGAACAATGAAAGAATTTTTTACCGAAATATACCGCAATAAGATTTTAATGTCCACTATTTCCGCCTGGTTAATTGCCCAGACGATTAAGGTGGTAATTGGGGTGTTCCGTAAGAAGAAGTTTGATTTCCGTTTATTTATTGGAAGCGGAGGAATGCCTTCTGCGCATGCAGCTGGGGCGGCATCTTTGGGCACAAGTATCGGCTTAGAATGCGGGTTTGACAGCGTTTATTTTGCCCTGGCTTTTGCTTTTGCGATTGTTGTTATGTTTGATGCCCAGGGAGTACGCCGCTCTACAGGCAAGCAAGCCAGTATTTTAAATACGATTATGGAGGATATCTATTGGCGTGGTAAAATTCAACAGACACGCTTGCGCGAACTTATCGGCCATACTCCGGTAGAAGTAATTGTGGGTTTATTGTTAGGCGTGGTAATTGCTTTGGTATTACGGACCTAGGAAAAACGAATAGGGGGTTGGAAGTGAAAAAAATAGTTTTAATTTTAATTATCGTCGTGGTGGCGATTGCCGGCATGGCCATTCTTTTAAGCAGTAAAAAAATAAATAAGGTTGCGCATGCAGTCAGTCATTCATCAGTACGTTCCTTATCGGCTCAAGCGCGCCAACTTGAAGCCAAGGGCAGCATTCTAGAAGCAAAGTTACTTTACCAAAAATTAGTAAATGATTTTCCGGAATCCCCGGAAGTAATGGACTGGCAGAAGAAAACAGAAGATATTAACATTAAATTGTTATTTTCTCCCGTACTTACTCCCAAAAGTATAATTTACCAAATCCGTCCGGGAGACACCTTAAATAAAATTGCCCGCGAGCATAAAACTACCACTGAACTTCTTATGAAAAGCAATAATATTAACGATTCTTTAATCATTCCCGGACGCAAGATTAAAATTTGGAGTGTGCCGTTTAATATTTTAGTGGATAAATCCCAAAACATATTATTGCTTAAAAATAATGAAGAAATAATCAAAACTTATATTGTATCCACGGGGAAAAATAACTCTACGCCCGTAGGTACATTTAAAATTGTGAATAAACTTGCCAACCCCACCTGGTTTAAGGCCGGCGCGGTAGTGCCTCCGGAAAGCACGGAAAATGTTTTAGGTACGCGCTGGATGGGGTTTGATTTAGCAGGTTATGGGATTCATGGGACGGTTGAACCGAAAGAATTAGGTAAACAGGTTACTCAAGGCTGTGTGCGTATGAGTAATGCTGAGGTGGAAGAGTTGTATACAATTATCCCCGTAGGCACAGAAGTTACTATAATTGAATAATACTTATGGCCGGACTAGATTTTGAAAAACCAGTTGTGGAGTTAGAGAAAAAAATCCAAGAGCTCAAATCTTTTATGGTTGAAAAAAAGATTGATTTGTCCTCTGAGATTAAAAAGCTCGATGATAAGTTGGCGCAATTAAAGAAAGATACCTATATTAATCTTACTGCCTGGCAAAAGGTTCAGCTTGCCCGGCATCCCCAGCGGCCGTATACTTTAGATTATATCAGTATGATTATGTCCGATTTTGTAGAGCTACATGGTGATCGGCTGTTTAGCGATGACAAAGCAATGATCTGTGGCCTGGCCAAAATAGATAAAAGGAAGGTTATGGTGATTGGCCACCAGAAGGGCCGGGATACAAAAGAAAACTTAAAACGTAATTTTGGTTGTGCTCATCCTGAAGGTTACCGTAAGGCGCTACGGGTAATGCAAATGGCGGAAGAATTTGGTCTGCCGGTTGTGATTTTTATTGATACGCCGGGAGCATATCCGGGGATTGGGGCTGAAGAGCGTGGGCAGTCACATGCGATTGCGCTTAATTTACGGGAAATGATAAGCTTTGCTGTTCCGATCGTAGCAGTGGTTATCGGAGAAGGTGGTTCAGGTGGTGCTTTAGGAGTGGGAGTAGCGGATCGGCTGGCAGTTTTAGAAAATTCCTATTATTCTGTTATCTCTCCGGAAGGCTGCGCGGCAATTCTTTGGAAAGATGGCGCCAAAGCCTCGCAGGCGGCGGAAGTTTTAAAGCTTACCGCGCCGGATCTTTTAAAAATGGGTTTAATTGATGAAGTTGTCCCGGAACCATTAGGAGGTGCGCATCGGGATGCGCAGAAAATCGCCGCCAACGTTAAAGAGGTAATTGTCAGGAATCTTAAAGAATTGGATGTGTTGAGTAAAGAGGAATTACTTAAGTCCAGGTATAAGAAGTTTAGGGCAATGGGTGTTACAGGATGATTGACCAGGAGTTAATCCTATTAGGTCTGCTGCGGCAAAGCCCAAAACATGGTTATGAAATTAAAGTTAAAGTCCGCGAAATCCTTGCTTTGTTCGCCGGTGTCCAGTTAAAATCAATATATTATCCTTTAAGAATTCTTGAAAAAAAAGGCCTGTTGGCCAAGCATACAGTTATAAAAGGCAAAAGGCCGCCACGCCTTGTTTACGGCTTAACCGCTAAAGGTAAAAAACGTTTTGAATTACTGCTTAACCGCAACATTTTAGATTTTAAACGTCCGCAGTTTACTTTGGATCTTAGCTTGTATTTTTTAAGTTTTATGAAACCTGCCCTAGCTCGGCGTAGGCTTAAAAAAAGATTAGAAATCTTAGCTAAAATATCTTCTGGAATAAGAGAGATGTCGGATTCCAAAAAGCTTAAGAATTCTTTGCCGCTGCTTCGGATTATGGAGCATAATCTTTGCCTGTTACATGCTGAATCCAGTTTTTTGAGCTCACTGATTAAGAAAATTTAAGTTATTTTAGAGTAAAAGTATCGGATTATATTCTATTTGTCAGGTGATTAATTCCCTTGACAAAAAAGCCCATTTTAACTAAAATTATATAGTAAAATTTTACTATATAGAAACAGCTCTTAGCAGGTTTTAAAGAAAGTAAAAATGATTTGGGAAGCTGAAACGGAAAATAAATTCAAAGTTTTAATTTCCAAGATTCCTGTTTTTCACCGCCATATTGCCGAATCCGTGGTTAAGCGTCAGGCTGAAGAGTTTGCGGTTAAACGTAGTGCATCTTGTGTGCAAGAACAGGATGTGGTGGCTGCTTTTTTCTCCGATGTTCCCTCCCCATTCTACAGCATGATGATTCGTTTGCTTGGCCAGAATGGGTTTGATTATAAAAAGTACGGTTTTCCAAAAAACATTAAAAAATAATGCGTATTGCGGTTATTGGCGCCGGAGCCATTGGTTGTTTAGTCGCAGGTTATCTTAAGCAAAAAGGTGAAGAAGTAACTTTAGTTGGCCGCGGCCCCAGTGTGAAAGCAATTAATGACAATGGTATTATTATCTCCGGGGTTAGGGGCAATCGGTCGGTGCGCGTAAGCATCGCCGAAACCTTAAACTATATCCCGGATTTAGTAATTTTAACCACTAAAACTCAAGATATCGATTCGGCGCTGGCAGACAGCGCTCGTTTGATGCACAGCTCTTTATTACTTACTACTCAAAATGGTGTGCAGGCAGATAAAATAGCGGCAAAGTATCTTCCGCCTGAGAAGATTGTTTCTAGCATTGTTATGTTTGGCGCCACTAATTTTGAGCCCGGCAAAGTGGTGCATAATTTCGAAGGCAGCTGGATAATCGGCAACTTTTTTAATTCCCATCCTACTGAATCGTTGATTGCTTTAAGTTTAGTTTTGGATAAGGCATTCCCGACGATTATCAGCCAGGATATCCAGGGGATGAAGTATTTAAAAATTTTTGTAAATGCCAATAACTGCCTGCCGGCCATTCTAGGCAAAAGCATGCAGGACGTTTTTAGTGATTTAACGGTTAGCCGGATCAGCATCGCTATCTGGAAAGAGGCTTTTGAAGCTTTTGATAAAATCGGCATAGATTTAGTTTCTCTACCTGGGTTTCCGGTAGAGAATATCACCAAATTTACTTCTATGCCCAGCGTTCATGCGGCGGAGATTTTTTCAGGCTTAATGAGGAATTTAAGTAAGGATCCGTTGTATGGATCAATATTGCAAAGTATCATGCGGGGTAAGCTTTCGGAGATTGATTATATTAACGGTGAATTTGTACGCCTGGGGCAGGAGCATAATCTGCAATTGCCTTTGAATAAAATTTTAGTGGAAATGGTGCATGAAGTGGAAGCCAACCGTAGATTTTTTAGTAAAGAAGATTTAATTCAAAGAACTAAGGAGCTGGTTTAAAAATGGATGAAGTAAAAACACCTTTTCCGCGCTTAAAGCTTACTGTTACCCAGGTTATGGGAGAGTGTTACCACGGCTATAAAATCGGAGATGAGATTATTCTAGAAGATTTTACGCACGCACCCAAACATTTTTGTTTGGGCCTGGCGCATGCTCTTTTTCCAATTGTCTATGCTTTAAGCTTTGGGGCAAAATTCGGGTTTCGTGATAATCAACGTTCGTTATTAGTTATCTGTCCTGATGGGGGCAAGCTCGAGTTTAAGGCTGAGATTTTAGATAAGCAGGGCAAGCTGGAAGTTATTCCGCGTGACCCAGATCACAAAGGCCCGAATCCTAAAAAAATGACTTTAGAAGTAGTGCAGGCAAAAGGTAAATGTGCCTTTGGGTATAAGATAGGGGATAAATGGGAAACGCAGGGGTTAAAATGTATTCCCGGGTTTTGTGGCGCAGCTTTTCATACTGCTTTCCCGGCGCTGTTTGCTTTAAATTTTGGAGCTAAATTTTTCTTTATGCCTAATCCGGATTCCATTGACACGGTCACTTGTCCGGACGGCGGCAATATTGTTTTTAAGGTGACTAGAGCAAAGGAGGATAATCTTAAACCCTAAACACGAAACACTAAACTCTAAACAAACCCAAAATTATAAACTCGAAACTCGAAACTAACGTTTTTAAATTTTGAGTTTTGGGTTTAGGATTTGTTTAGGATTTCGAGTTTAGGATTTAGAGTTTAAATGGATATGGAAAAAAGACGAGTAGTGGTCACTGGTATTGGAGTAATCTCACCTAATGGCATTGGTAAAAAGAATGCCTGGGAGGGGTTTTCTACAGGTAAATCCGGAGTGCGTTTAGTTGATGGTTTTGATGTTTCCGTTTTTAATACTAAGATCGCCGCCGAAGTCAGGGATTTTGATCCTTTTAAATTAGGGTTAAGCCATGAAGAGGTTATGCGCATGGACCGCTATGTGCAATTTGGCGTAGCCGCCGGTAAAATGGCGATAGAAGATAGTAAATTAGATTTTTCTAAAGAAAACCTCCAGCGTATTGGTGTTTGTTTGGCTAACGCTATCTGTGGGACAAAATATATGGAGGAAGAGTTTGCTTTGGTTACTGAAGACGGTAAGCAGCCGATTAATCCGGCTTTGGTCCGCGCGGATCTTTATGATGCGGCAATGTTTAATACTCCTTCCATTGAGCTTAGTGCACGTTACGGTTTAAAAGGTAACTGTAATACTATTTCTACCGGCTGTACCGCTGGTACAGATTCGTTAGGATTTGGTTTAGAGAGTATTCAAGACGGAGAACAGGATGTAATGATTTGCGGGGCAGCCGAAGCACCGCTTACCCCGATTACTTTCGGGGCTTTTGATGTAGTCAATGTTTTATCGGTACATAATGATGACCCGCAAAAAGCGTCACGCCCTTTCGATAATAAACGGGACGGGTTTGTTTTGGGGGAAGGTGCCGGGATTTTGGTTTTGGAAGAATTAAATCACGCTTTAAAACGCAATGCGCCGATTTATTGCGAAATTTTAGGTTTTGGCACCAGCTGCAATGCTTTCCATATGACGGATTTACCCAGCGATGGCCGAGCGATGGAAACTTGTATTGGCTTAGCGTTAAAAGATGCTGATGTTTTGCCTACGGATATTGATTATATTAATGCCCACGGCTCAAGCACGCGCATGAATGATATTTTTGAAAGTAATGCTTATAAGGCGATTTTCGGGGATTATGCTTATAAGCTGCCGATTAGCTCGCTTAAATCCATGATTGGGCATCCTTTGGCTGCGGCTAATGCCGTGGAGATGACCATTGTTTCAATGATTTTTTTTTTTTTTTTTCTGCCTCCTACGATAAATCAGGAGGAGAAAGATCCACAATGCGATTTGTATTATATTCCTAATCAGGCAATCCAAAAAAAGGTCAATATGATTATGAAAACCTCAAGCGGTTTTTCCGGGATACATTCTTCGCTTATTTTTAAAAGGTATAGTGGATAAATGGATCTAGCCCTTCCTTAAAAAGGGTTGGTATAATAGATAGAATAGAAAGGAAGATCTGGGTGGAAAAGATAGCAGTTACAGGTATCGGGGTAGTTAGCCCTTCGGGGATTGGCAAGCGGCAATTTTGGGCCAATATTAAAAGCGGCCGTTCATTTATTAAAAAGATTACGCGTTTTGATGCCAGCCTTTATCCTGCGCATATCGCCGGGCAGATTGATGACTTAGAAAAGTATAGCCACATATCGGAAAGATTATTGAAGAAGATTGATGCTTTTTCACATATGGCGCTGGTGGCGGCGGAGTTGGCTTTGCAGGATGCCGGGATTGATATTAAGAACGAAGATCCTAATTTGGTCGGTATCTTTTTAGGTAACGCTATTGGCGGCTGGCTTTATGCAGAGACTGAATTAAGAGATTTATATTTGGAAGGCCGGGAAGGCGTTTCTCCTTATATGGCCAGCGCCTGGTTTCCGGCGGCTCCTCAAGGACAGGTTTCTATTTATTATGGAATTAAGGGGTTTAGTAAAACCGTAGTCAGTGATCGCGCCAGTTCCTTGATGGCGTTGGGTTATGCCCGGAAAGTTTTAGCTAAAAATAAACTAAATATGATTTTAGGCGGGGGAATGGAAGCGCCGGTTTCTCCTTATGCTTTATTATGTTGCAATACCTATGGCGCATTATCCAAGAATAATAATGATCCGCAAGCAGCTTATCGTCCGTTTGATCAGGCACGCAGTGGTTTTGTAATTGGCGAAGGCGCAGGGATTGTGGTGATGGAAAGTATTAAGCGTGCTCAAGATCGCCAAGCAAATATTTTAGGATTAATCAGCGGATATGGCACTACTTGCGACGGAGTAAATAGGATTAATTGTGCCAGCGACGGAAAAGAGTTGGCCCGGGCGATTAAGATGGCACTTAGTGATGCGAAAGCAACAGTCGAAGAAATCGGTTATATTAGTTTAGATGGCTTGGCAGTTGAGCTTTGGGACAATTCCGAAATTAAAGCTCTGGAATTGGTTTTTGGAAACAATTTAAAGAAAATTCCGGTAAGTTGCCCGAAATCCATGTTTGGAAATTTATTGGGTGCTTCCGGAGCATTGGATATGATTATTGCTTTTTTGGCGATGGAGCATAACTTAGTCCCGCCAACATTAAATTTAGATAAACCGGCTCAAAATAATTTAAATTATGTGGCTAAAGAGTCCAGGGAATATAAAATAAATAAGTCGTTGATTATTTCACGCGGACGAGGCGGAATTAATTCCGTGTTGGTGGTAGAGAAAGCATAATAATGTTAAATCCTAAACACGAAATCCTAAACTCGAAACAAACTCGAAACTATAAACTAAAAATTCAAAACATTGGTTTTTAGAATTCGAGTTTTGGATTTAGGGTTTGTTTAGGATTTAGAGTTTAGTGTTTAGAGTTTAAAGGGAGGAATTAAATGAAAATATTATTTGTGATGCCTAAAGTCGGCGCCTGGGCAACGCATGGGATACACCGCTCTCCAAATCAACTGTATGCGCACTGGGCGGCCTATGTCCGGGAAAGAGGTTATGAAGATGTCGCGGTGATTGATGGTAAAGCTGATCAAATACCGATGGAGCAATTAGTAGAGCAGGTAAAGGCTAAGAATCCTGATGTTGTGGTGATGGGGGAGCAGCTGCATGGTTATGGCGGATACGGAGTCCTGCGCCATTTTAAAGATGCGGCAGTAGGGATTAAAAAAGCACTGCCCAGAACCAAAATAATCTTGGGTGGGTTATGGTATTCGGCGATGCCTGTACCGACCTTAGAAGAAAATCCGGCAGTTGATTTTGTGGTGATGGGGGAAGAGGAATCTTTTGGAGATTTGATTGAGGCAATTGATAAGAATAAACCGCTTAAAGATGTGGGTGGAGTAACCAGCCGCATCGATGGGGCAATTGTTATGGGCCCGCATAAACCGCTGATGGAAGATCTAGATAAACTTCCTTTGCCGGCGTATGATTTATTCCCGATGGATAAATATGTCGGCCATACCTATTGGAAACCATTTGTGGATATGGTTACTTCCCGTGGCTGTCCTTCAGCATGCACTTTTTGTTATGAGTGGGATCAGTTTGATCCGCGTTCGCCTTCGGACTTTTTGAAATGGCGCGCTAAATCTCCGGAAAGAGTAATGGAAGAATTAAATCTTTTACATAGAAAGTACGGAGTTAAAGTTGTGGTGATTCAGGATGATAATTTTAATGTTGATCCGAAAAGAGTGCAAAAGTTTTGCGAACTTAAGAAAGCGGCAAATTAAAAGAGTGCAGAAGTTCTGTGAACTTAAAAAAGCATCGAATAATCCGATTAAGTGGGTATCTTTAGGCCGGGCGATTGATTGGGTAAATTGCGAATCCATCCTGCCTCTGATGAAGGAGAACGGTTTATTCATGGGTGTTTTTGGTATTGAAGTAACCACACAATCAGAGTTAAAGAAAATCGCCAAAGGCATAACGATCGATCAGATTAAGCAAACCATTGATATGTTCCGCCGCAATGATATTGCGATTGTTGCCGATATCATGATGGGTTTTGATTATGATACTGAAGAGATTGTAAAACAGCGTTTTGAATTTACTGATCAGGTTGATCCGGATGTTTTGTGGGTAGGTTATGTAACTCCTGCTCCGAATTCTCCAATGTGGAGGATTGCTTTAAAGAAGCACTGGATTGATCCTAAAAAAGTAGATTTCAGCCAGTGGGATTTTTTACATCCGGTTATTCCCACGGATCATTTGACCACCGAAGACCTAGGCCGGCTGGGTTCCTGGTGTATGCGTGAATTTTTTTCAAAGCCCGGCAGAATTAATAGAATTATGGAGAGCAACTTTGATCCGCTAGCCAAACTTTGTTTTAAAGATGTTATGGATGGAGTAGGTAAGTGGGAAGCTGCCGCCACTAAGGGTGAAGTGCAAATATAAGGTAAGACACCCGGCGCTTAAAGGTATTGCGCCGGTGTGCGCTAGGTAGCGCAGTACAAATTTAAATTTTGCGGGTCATGCCACCTGAGCGTTTCTCGCCAAAGTTGGCTCGAAGCATCTCAGGCGTCACCCGCAAAAATTAAATGTTATTAATAATTTATATTGTGGCAGGAGGATAAATGGATACGAAGACAAAAATAAAAGAAGTATTAAGTAATCTTCTGAAAGTTAAGATTGAGGAATTAAAAGACGAATCTACCTTGATTGATAGTATCGGAGTGGATTCAACGGAAATGGTGGAATCGGTGATCGCTCTGGAAAAAGCCTTTGGCGTCAAGCTTAGCCCGAAAGAGATTACTAAAAATTCCACGATTAATGATATCGTCAGCAATATCGAGGGGAAAATAGCCAAGTGAAGATCATTGATCTAAGCTTACCTATTGATGAGACCGCTTTTGAGGTGCACAAGGTCGATATCGAAAGAGTAACCCATAAAGCCGGGGTAGAAAAATTTAACCGGGTAATTATGGGGAAAACTTTCCTGGGCAAGATTAAATATATTCTCGGTCAGCGGATTATCAAGAAAGAAGAGTTGCCGGAGGAAGAGTTTTTGTCTTTAGAAATTGTGCATGCTCCGGTGCATATCGGCACGCATCTGGACTATTCTTTTCATTACGGTTCCCAATCTGAAGGCCGGCCTGCTAAAACCGCCGATGAGATTCCTTTAGAATATTGTTATCAGCCAGGCGTAAAGCTTGACTTTCGCCACAAGAAGCCCAACGAAGTAATTAAGGAGCAGGATATCCGGGAAGCCTTAGCTACCATAAACTATCAGCTTAAGCCTTTGGATATTGTGTTATTGCATACTGGTGCGGATAAGTTATATGGACAAGCCAGATATTTTGCGGATTACCCCGGAGTTGACCCCTCAGCAATTAAGTATCTTTTAGATAAAGGAATTAAAATATTTGGCGTAGACACGATGGGGATTGACCGGCCATACCGGTTTATGCTGGCAGAATTTCTTAAAACTAAAGACCCAAAAACATTTTATCCGGCGCATTTTTACGGCCGGCAAAAAGAATTTATCCATATTGAACGCCTGGCGAATCTGGAAAACTTACCGAACTTTGGTTTTAAAATACTTTGTTTTCCGATACGTATAAAAAATACTGGCGCAGCCTGGGCCAGAGTGGTTGCTCTTTTAGATTAATAATTCACGGTCTGACTGGGGTATTTTTTTGCGCTGACGCGCTGCAAAAATACCCCAGTCATCCCGTATAAATTAATCTAAAAGAACAAGTTAATGAAGGAGGAGAAATGGGGCATACATGTAATTCGATATTGATCAACGCACCCTATGATTTAGTTTTTGACATTTCTAATGATATTCCCCGCTGGACAGAGTTATTTGGTAGTGAATACAAAAAAGCCGAAATTTTGAAAAAAGAAGCCAATAAAATTACCTTCCGGCTGACCGATGATGAAGATAAATCCTGGGTTTCCTGGAGGCTGTTGTTTAAGGATAACTTGTTTACCCCATTAGAAGTGGCGCCCCGCGCCGCGGGACTTCTAACGGGGTTTACTTATTCAGAACGTCATGAGCCCAAATTTCCATTTGAGTATATGAAGATTATCTGGCTATATACGCCCAAGCCAGATGGTGTTGAGTTGACTTGGATTCAGCATTTTAAAATGGATGCTCAGGCTAAATTCAGCGATGAGCAGGTAGAAGGTTTCATTAATAAGCATTCTAAAGATAATTTATTGATTTTTAAGAAAGTTATTGAAACTGCAGCCGGCAAGTGAAAAAAACCACATTTGCCATATTTTGCTTAGAGGGATCGGTTTTATCCTTTAATGTCGCTGCCTGTGCAGCTTTAATTCCCTCGATTGCCGCAGAGTTTGCTCTTTCTCAGTTTATCGTCGGTAAAATAATCTGGCTCTATATGCTTCCTTACGGCCTGGCCGCATTGCTTTATGGGCCGCTGGTGCGTGCTTTTGATGCGCGGCGGGTTGAGTTAATCTGCATATTTTTATTTTCGCTGGCTAATCTTTTAGCCGGTTTTGCGCTAAATATTAAGATGCTTTTTTGGGCCAGGTTTTTAATGGGGATTTTCGGCGCCTCGGTAATTCCTCTGGGCTTAATTCTGATTGCTAAACATATCCGTCAGGAGAACCGGGGAACTTATGTCGGGATATTTTTCGGCTCTACTTTTGTTGCTTCTTTGCTGGGATTATTTTTAAGCGGGTTAATTCCCTGGAGGCTGATTTTTATCATTCCGGCAGTTGCCGGGCTGCTCTTGTGGGTGGTCATGTATTTTCGCCTGCCGACTTTTAAAGAAGACCTAAGCCGGTTTCGTTTTGGATATTTGCAGGCTTTTAAAGATAAAAAAGTAATCCGAATTTTTATTTATATCTTTTTAGTCAGCTTGATTTATCATGCCGTACAGCAGTGGCTGGGGGTTTATTTTTCCACCCAGTTCTTATTAAATCAGTTTACCATTAGCATGCTGATTACTTTAACCAGCTTAAGTGGTATATTTGGAGAATTTTTAGGTGGTAGCCTGGCGGATAAAGCCGGTCGGCAAAAAGTAGTCGGCCTGGGTATTTTGGGCATGATTATCTGTATTTTTTTGCTTTTGTTAAAGTTGCCCTTAGCCATGCTGGGCTTGGTGATGATTTTCTGGGGCTTAAGCTGGACATTTAACCATGTGGGTTTGGCTACGATGCTTACAGATTTACCGGCGGAGCTGTTAAATGAGGCGGCTAGCTTAAATAGCGGGGTGCGTTTTATTTCCGGCGGCCTGGGCGTAAGTTTAGGCGGCTTGATTATGCAGAAAAGTTTTACTTTAGGTTTTATTATTTTTGGTACGGGGTTATTAGTTTTGTTATTATTTAGCGGTTTGATTGGTAATAAAAATATAACACCCGCCGCTTAGTATGGGGGCACCCGGAGTTTATTTGAATTGCGCCGGTGTTCGCCATGCTGCGAAAATTGCGGCGGTGTTGTTTAGGTAAACAAGGAGGAGTGATGAGTGTAGACTTAAAGGGAAAAACAGCGATTGTTACCGGTGCCAGCCGCGGTATTGGCAAGGCGCTTGCTTGCACTGCCGCTAGCTTAGGCATAAATTTAGTGATTGGCGCCCGTGGCCAGGAGGCTTTGGAGGAAACAGCCAAAGAAATTGCCGCTAAGTTTAAGGTTCAGGTTCTGCCGGTGGTTTGTGATGTTACTAAACTTGAAGATCTGGAGAATTTAGTTAACAGCGTTAAGAAAAAGTTTGGCCAGGTTGATATCCTGATTAATAATGCCGGGGTATCCAGCCAGTATCCTTTTCAGGATCAGCCGATTGAAGATTTCGAACGTTTAGCCCATACCAACTATTTAGGTTATGTCCGGCTTATCCGTTTAGTGATCAATGATATGATCAAAGATAAGAGTGGAGCGATTATTAATATGGTCTCTGGATCAACCCTATGTGATCCTTTGCCGAGAAATTTTATTGTTTACAGTTCCCTCAAGGTTGGGTTAAGAGCATTTTCTAAAGCATTATTCTGGGAGTTGCGCGATAAGGGAATCAAGGTAACTTCAATTTTGCCCGGAGTAACTGATACAGACTTAACCGGCAAATTACAGGAAATTACCAATGATACTTCGCGTTTAATGACGACCGAGGCAATTGAGAATGCCGTACGTTTTGCTTTGACCCAACCGGCGAATGTTTGTCCTTTAGAGATTGCGGTAATTAATCAAACAACACCTTGGACTGCTCCGGTTATTCCATTCCAGCAGAAGCACCCGGGGAAATAGCCGTAAGTTATAAGTTTTAAGCTGTAAGCGAAATAAATGGGAGGTAAATATGGATAATTTGGATGTGCGGAATCTGAAAAAGCGTTATTTTCTTTGGTTGTACAAAACGACTAAAGAGGCGTTTGATAAGTATGAGCGCAAATTTACTCAAACAGATATCGATAAAGACATTTTGCACGAAATCGAAAATACGCTGATGGGTGCGTATTTACCGCATGAAAAAGCTGAACTGGAAAAATTGGTAAATAAATTTAAGGAATATATTTCGGCCAAAGAAAAGACCTGCCTGGAGTTAAAGTATCAAGGCTTAAGGACAAATCCGGAATTTATTTTCCTGGATGTTAAGCTCAACGCGATTGAGAGATTAATTACCAAAGAGCTTGGCCGTCGGGCGCTGGCAGAGTTTAAAGCGCTTTATGAAAAAGAAATGACCCAGCGGATATTAAGGAGCACAGAGCCCCGTTAGAGATTACGGCTCATAGTATATGCTTACGTAATTAAGTGCAAAAAGTACAAGAAGTTTTGTGTCGGCACAACTATTGGACTGCGGAAACGCTTCATAAAAATAGAGTAATACTTGGATTAATATATTTGAGAGTTACACAAAGAGAGAAAATGTTTACCAGAGAAGAATATTTAAAAACAGGATGGGGAATGTTATCTAAAAGATTAATTGAAGCGTTTCCTATCTCTAACGGGGCAAGCATTAATGTTGATTGACGCACACAGCCACTGGTTACCGGATGAGATAATCTCTAACTCCCACTTTTTTCATAAAGGCTGGGGGGATATTGAGGCGCAGCTTAAAATGATGGATGCTGCCGGCATTGATGTGGCCGTGTTAAGTTATCCGACTACTGATGCGCATTTAAAGATCGGCAGTATCAGCCAGGTGGCGCATACTTATAATGATAATGTTGCCAAGATTTTAAAAGCCTACCCAAAAAGATTTATCGGAGCGGCAGTTTTGCCGGTAGATAATTCTATTGATATGGTGGAAGAGTTAAAGCGGGCTACGGGAGAGTTGGGATTTAAGGCAATTTCTCTGGCTTCAAGCTATAATGGTATTTATTTAGATGATAAGATGTTCATGCCTATATATAAGGTAGCAGGGGAGCAGGGCTTACCGATTTTCATCCATTCCCAGATTGTTAATCCGATAGGTTTTGAGCGGGTCAAAGACCCTTTGCTTACCCCGGTGATTGAATATGTTTTTGATACGACTATTTCTGCGGGTAAGCTTTTAATGTCGGATGTTTTCAGGCAGTATCCTAAGGTGAAATTTATTTTTGCTTATTTTGGCGGGGCAATCTGTTATTTAAAGCAGCGTTTTGATGCAACATATCAAATGCTGCGCGGGATGAACTTTGTTAAAGACCTGCAAGGCCTGCCGTCAGATTATTTTAAGAATATTTATGTGGATACTAGCGGTGATGCAACTCGCGCCAACTTTTTATTAAGTTTAGACTTAATGGGGTCTAGGCGAATTCTTTGGGGCAGCGACTGGCCGGCTAAGCAGGATGTTTCCGTGGGGATTAAGGCGGTTAATGATTTAGATTTGACCCAGGAGGAGAAGCAGAATATCTTGGGTGGTAATTTAGCAAAGCTGTTTGCTCTTTAGTATTTTTAGTGAATATCTAGATTGACATTAATAATTATGGACAACATATCTTCGAAAACAAATGTACCTCCAGCTGCTTTTCTTGGAGCCTGCGAAAGGATTAATTCTATTTCAAGGGGAGATCCTATTGCTAACCAATATAATATATTGGGATTGGGGAAAGTTATAATTTCCTATATTTTCCCCCTCGATCTTAATAACTTTAAACTTGTCTTCGCAATATTTGATCCATTAAACCATGGGCCTTTTAAAATTCGTCTTCTTTCTCCGAAAAGTAAAGAAATAATGAAATTTGATATAGCAGTGCTTTCAGTTGAAAAAGGACCAGTTACTGAAACTTCAAATTCGGGCTTAAGTAAACCTGGTGATTGTCTTATTATGTCTAAGGAAAATACTTCTTGGTTTATTTTTATTCCCGAAATTTCGAATATCAATCCAACAGTAGAAGAACCAGGGTGTTATAGAGTTGTATTAACTAAAGATGAACGAGATTTATGTATCGGAGAATTGATTTTTGCATATGCGAAGGCTCCGTTGTTTTCAGAACCCCAGATTGCAGCGATACGCAGTAACCCCTTGGCTTATAAAAAAGTGTTAATTACTATTAAGTGCAATGTTTGCCAAGATCAAATAAGAGCATATGCTGGTTTAGAAAAAGACGGGAAAGAAGAAGCTAGGGGGGTTGTGTGGTATGGTGATTTACCAGAAACACAGAAATGTAAATGTGGGAAAGCAGAGTTTAAATTTAAATATATTCGGGAAAATTTACATGCACTTTTGGGGAAGGTATTTACAAATAAACCAGAAGTATCATTTACAAAATTATATGAAATAGCTGTACTCGAGGAGATTTCTAAAAAATTATCTGCATTGCTTAATTCTGAGCCCGAGGAAGAAGTTCTGCAAAAATTTATTCAAGAGAATCCTATACTTCTAGAACAATTCTCTCCGAAAGAAATATTTTACAAGGCCCCAATTTTAACTAAAAATAAAACAGATATAGTTATTCGGAATCAAAAAAATGAACTTTTGTTAATTGAATTAGAGAAAACAAATACCTTATTGTTGAAAAAAAGACGGTGGCATAGCAGCGCCATTTCAACATGCTATTGATCAAATTAATAGTTGGCTTATTCATATTGGACACCACCATATGGCCTGCATGGAGTGTATTGGTTTAAAGTCTGAGAATGTGAGCAAGATTTATGGTATTGTAATCGCTGGTAGAGACAATAAATATTCGTTGGAACATCTTAATGCACTTAAGTCGCGTGATCTTGGCCCAATTAATTTATTTACTTATGATGATTTACTTCGTAGCCTTATTTCTTTGATACGTAGGTTAAAGGAGCTTTAAAATAGAACATTTGGTGGGTGCCGATGTGGCAGGTCCGCTAAAATTTGAAAATGTTTATGGGGAGGTTCCGACTCATAAGATACACAAAAATTCTCTAGAATTTTTACGTATTCGTTGGAATAAGTTCGCAGACGCAGTATCGTTTAAATAACAAGACCCGCCACAAGGCGTGGCGGGTTCAATTCGGCCAGACGCCTTACGTTCACTGTCGTTCCGTAAGTCGTGGCCTCATTGAAGGAGATTATAATATGCAGATGCAAAAGAATGTTCATTTAACAGGAAGAGATTTGACGGAGATGGTGCAGTTGAGGCCGCAGGATGTAGGTAAATATGCAATTGTGCCTGGTCCGCGTGATCGGCTGGATGTATTAATGAAAAAAATCGAAAAGCCGGTAAAGAATTTTTCATTCATGGAGTATACGATGTATACCGGTACTTATGAAGGCATTAAGGTTACTGGCATTAACGGTGGGAGATTTTCTACCGATACCTCGATTACTACGGAAGTAATGTGTAATGCCGGTATTCAGAATATTATCCGCGTCGGTACCTGCGGATCAATGGATGAGAATATTAAAGTCGGGGATTTGTTTGTGGTGGATGAGGTCATCCGCGGCGATGGAGTAACTCCGTATTATGTAGACAAAGATTTTAAGACAGTAAGTGATAAAAAGCTTTCTGACCTTTTATTTGAGATTGGCCAGGGTATGGGGTTAACTATACACCGCGGTAAGAGCTGGACTACGGATGCTTTATTGCGGGAAACCCGCGAGTTGGTGGAAGCTAAGCGTAAAGAAGGCGCCCGCGCAGTGGATATGGTTTCTTCAACCCTGTTAACGATTTGTCAGACCTATAATATTAAAGCCTGCTCAATATTAGCAGTAAGTGATAATGTAATTACCGGTGAAATGGGTTTTATGAATCCGCTTTATTATATGGCAGAGAGTAATTTAATTAAGATTGCGTTGGAGTTGGTTAAGAAGTTAGAAGGAAAGTAGATTAAAATTACGGGTCCTGTCACTGCGGCACCCTACCGTGCTCACTTACGTTGCGCGCGGCAGGTGACCCGCCTACGTGCCACCCGTAATAAAGAATTTAAGGGAGTTTAAATGAAATTTTCTCCATTATTTTGGCCGATACAATTAAAAGGTAATACGATTTATATTCTGGATGAGACACAACTTCCCCAGAAGCTTACCTATATTAAGGCCAAGAACTATCAGCAGGCTTGTAAGGCGATTAAGGAAATGAAAACCCGCGCTGTAGGCCAGGTGCTTTTGGTGATGTATACTTTTATTTTGAGTAAACGGCAGAATAAAAATTTAGCCAAAGTAGCTGAGGCGATTAATGCTACCCGTCCGACATTATCCTTTAAATTCTTAACTGAGATGGTTTTAGGGATGGAAAAAAGCGGCGCACCTTTAGAGAAAAGTATTTTAGGCTTTTTAGAGATGCTTAAGGGTAAGCGCATCCAGCAGGCACATCAAACTGCCGCACTGCTTAAAGATGGGGATGTAATTCTGACACACTGTAATATTAGCGGATTAATGCCGTTGATTGCTCAGCTTGCCAAGGAGCAGGGTAAAAGAATAAGCTTTTATGTTACGGAAACCCGCCCATATCTGCAGGGCTCCCGTTTGACTGCCTGGGAAATTATGCGCGCAGGTTTTGATGTAACGATTATTACCGATAATATGGTGGCGTATCTGTTATCATTAGGTAAAGTTACTAAAGTTATTGTAGGTGCGGATCACTTGACCTTAAACGGGGATATTGCCAATAAAATCGGCACTTATCAGATTGCTGTAGTCGCTAAATATTTTAAGATTCCCTTCTATGCGATCTGTCCCCCGGCATCAAAATTAAAGACTGGTAAAGAGATTAAAATTGAAATCCGCCCGGACGATGAACTGAAAATTTATCAGGGAATGTATTTAGCACCTAAGGAAGTGAAAGCATACTATACGGCTTTTGATGTTACGCCGGCAAAATTAATTACTGAACATATCTATCTGGGGGTTTAATTGACTGAACAAGAGCTGCGCGCAGAAATAATTCAGGTGGGTAAAAGGCTGTATGAGGCAGGTTTGGCTGTGGCTAAGTCTGGCAATATCAGCGGCCGTCTAGATCAGGAGAATATTTTAATTACTACCAGTGGATCATTCTTAGGTCAATTAAAAGAAAGCGATATTGTTAAGGTAAATTTAGCAGATGGTAAGTTTGCCGGAGAGTCTAAACCCAGCTCGGAATTACCACTGCACAGTTTAGTTTATAAAAATTTTTCTGCCAAAGTGGTTATACATTGCCATCCGCCACTAATTAACGGGTATTTTGCGGTGGCTAAAACACTTAAAGCGATGAGCTTTGAAACTAAATTTTACCTGGGGGATATTCCGGTAATTCCTCAGGAAACTCCGACGGTAACACAGACTGAGCCGGTAATTGCCGCACTAAAAACAAATAATTTAGTGGTTTTAAAAAATCACGGGACAGTGGCGATTGCGGAAAAATTTCAGGATGCTTTAGCGATTACTGAAGCGTTGGAGGAAGCAGTAAAAAGTGCTGCAGTTGCCCGGCTGTTAGATAAAGATATTTTAGATGATTTAGATACTGCTTTAAAAGATGATTTAAAACGTAATCAGCCGGCCTACAAGATGTTTAGCCGGGAGCATATCCAGGCAATCGTGGATTTAGTGAATCAGGATACATTTATCGCTCAAAAGGGTAAAGAGTTAGGGCTTACGGTAAAATTAGCGATTAAGCTTGATGGCACAAGCGAAGTTTATAAATTTAATTTTGAAGAAGGTAAAATTGTAAAATTAGATACAGATAGCGATGCGCCTTTTATGATTTCTGCTCCGGCACCGGTATGGGAGCAGGTGTTTTTAGGCAAGCTGGATTCTTTTGTAGCGGTTACCCAGGGTAAAATGAAATTAAGCGGCCAAATGGGTCAGCTTTCCAAATGGTATGTTCCTTTTAACCGGCTGTTCGCCCTATTCCGGGAGGTAAAGATTGAGCACCATAAGTCTTGAACTAGCGAAATCCTCCGCAGCCAGCCACGATTTATGGCGGGCGAAGGAGGACAGATGATTTCTAAATATCCGCTTTATATTAATGGTCAATTTATGGAAACGCTGGAGAAGCAGAATATTATTAATCCTTCAACCGGTAAAGTAATTGCGGAAGTTTCATTAGCTTCGCCAACCGAGTTGGAGCTGGCTTTATCCAGCGCCCGGAATGCTTTTGACCAGGGATCCTGGCCGCAATTTTCTTTAGTTGAGCGTAAAGATTTTATCTTCCGGATTGCCCAGGGAATTTTGGATAATGCGCAGTTACTGGCATCTCTGGAAATGCAAAATACCGGTAAGACGATTAAAGAGACAACCTTTATGGATATTCCTTCCAGCGCTAAAACATTTGAATTTATCGCCAATAATTTTATTGATTATTTGAATAGTGAAGAACTAAGCGTATCTGAGGAGGCAAAAGGCAAGATACTCCGCGAGCCGATGGGGGTAGTAGCTTTGATTGTTCCCTGGAATTACCCGCTTTTAATTGCCTGTTGGAAATTAGCTTCCGCTTTAGCCGCAGGCAATACCATTATTTTAAAACCTTCCAGCCTGACGCCGCTGACGGTTTTAGAGCTGGCCAAGATTATCCATACTACCGGGCTGCCGGCAGGAGTATTTAATGTGATTAATGGTAGTGGAGCCAAGATTGGCCAGGCGCTTTGCGAAGATAAGCGGGTGGATATGATTTCTTTTACCGGTAGTACCGAGATAGGAAAGCAAATTCTGCAGTATTCTTCCAAAAATGTAAAGAAAATGACCATGGAGTTGGGAGGTAAATCTGCTAGTTTAATCTTTAATGATGTGGATTTGGATGTAGCGGTAAATAGTTCTTTGACCTCCATTTTTCTTAATCAAGGGCAGATGTGTACAGCGATGTCTCGGATTTTTGTCCAGGAGGGAATTTACGATAGTTTTCTGGAAAGTTTTGTGCAGAAAGCTAAGCGCCTGAAATTAGGTTTGGCGGATAACCACGAAACGCAGATGGGCCCGTTAATCAGTGATGCCCAGCGTAAAAAGGTAATTGCCTATATTGAAAAAGCAAAAGCAGAAGGCGGCAAGGTAGTTTGTGGCGGTAAAATTCCGGAAAATGCGGAACTAAAAAACGGTTATTTTTTTGAGCCGACTGTATTAGTAGACGTCGGAGTGCATTCGCATATATTCAGAGAAGAGGTTTTTGGGCCGGTAGTATTGATTCATAAATTTTCCGGTTCCGATGAAGCGACAAATTTAGCCAATAGCGTAGATTTTGGTTTGGCCGCCTGCATTTGGACCAAAGACCTATATTTAGCGCAAGAGCTAGCCGGAAAGTTAAATGCCGGGACAGTCTGGATTAATACTTATGGCATGTTTTATAACGAATTGCCATACGGGGGGTTTAAACAGAGCGGTTTTGGCAAAGAGCTAGGAAAAGAAGGTTTTCTGGAATATGTCCGCATTAAGAGTATGATTATCGATCAGTCTGAAGAAGGTAAGCCATTGGTTAACTATTGGTATGGATTCTGATGAACAAAACAATTGAATAGACACCCCGCGCAGACTGGTATTGCGCGGGTGTTGTGTTCGTACACAAGAAGGTGCGGAGTGAATGTTGTTAAAGTCCTAGAAGAGTGTGCCAAAAAGTATACGCAGAAACCCGCGGTTATTTTTCGTCAGGATCAAATTTCCTTTGTACAATTAAAAGATAAAGTTTTTGCTTTTAGCCAGGCATTGCTTAAGTTGGGAGTGCAGCCTGGCGATAAAGTAGCCATCTATCTTCCTAATTGGCCGGAATATATTGTAAGTTACCTGGCCACCTGGTCAATTGGTGCCTGCAGCGTGCCTTTAGATTTCATGCTTACGGAAGATGAGATACTTTCCTGCTTGAGCCATTCTGAAGCAAAAATTCTGGTTACCAAGCATAAAGCGAATATTTCGTTTGCCACACTTAAAGCTAAACTTCCTTTATTAAAAAATATTATTTCCTGTCAGTCAAAAGATGAACATGCTTTAAGTTTTGAAGAGCTGTTAGCTGCGCAAACAAGCCAGCCGGTTCAGGTTCAGATTAAGGAAGATGACTGCGCCATAATTTTTTATACTTCAGGGACAACTGGTAAGCCCAAGGGGGTTTTGATTAGTTTCGCTCAACTGGATGCTCCGCCGAAATCCATGTCTTTTTTTGTAAATTCTGATTTGGGGCCCAAGGATACAGCGTTATGCGCTTTACCATTTTCACATTCAGGAGGCTTAATTTATATCCAGAACACGATTACTTTTGGTTTAACCCTGGTGTTGATGGAGCGGTTCATGCCGCTGGATTTTTTAAGGAATATCCAGAATTATAAAGTTAATTTTTTCTGGATTGTTCCCTCGATGTATTATGCGCTTTTACAGCTGAAAGAATTTGAGACATTTGATTTATCCAGCTTGCGTTGGATTGTTACTTTTGGCGCATCAAATTCTCCGGAGGCCTTACGCAGGTTTGCGCAATTCTGCCCGCAGGCCTGTTTATTAAATGGTTGGGGGTTGACGGAGACTAATGCTCCGACTGTAGTTTTACCGATGGGGTCAAAAAATATTGAAAGTGTTGGTCGTCCGGCTCCCTGGATTCAAGTAAAGGTATTTTCTGATTCCGCAGAGGAATTGCCTGTGGGTGCAGTTGGCGAAGTAGCCGTAAAAAGCTGGGTGGTGACCGCCGGGTATTTTAAGGATGAGGCTTTGACCCAGGCGTCAATTCGTGATGGTTGGTTTTATACCGGAGATTTAGGCAGGTTTGACGCGCAGGGATTTCTTTATATTGTCGGCAGGAAAAAAGAAATGATTAAAGTTGGCGGCGAAATTGTTTTTGAGCCGGAGGTAGAAGCCAGCTTGCAAAAACATCCGGATATTGCTGAGACGGCGGTAGTGGGAATAGTCGATAAATTAAGAGGAGAAGTGCCCAAGGCCTTTGTGGTAATGAAAGAAGGTAAAAATATTTCTGTAGAAGATTTGCGTTATTTTTTACGCCAGCACCTGGCGCACTTTAAGATTCCGCATTATTTTGAGTTTTGTTCCACGCTTCCTAAAAACCGCGCCGGTAAAATTGATAAAGAGCAACTAAGAAGATAGGTTGTTATAGATGCAGGATATCAAAGAATTAAACCTAAAAACACTGGAAGACAAATTACTCTCCTGGGGTAGTCCGAAATATCATGCCCGCGGTATATTTAATTGGATTTACCAGAAAGGTGTTTATGAATTTAGCCAGATGAGTAATCTGCCTATTTCTTTAAGGGGGTTATTGGCTAAAGAATACCTGATCTTAAGTTTACATCTGGCAGATACGCAGAAATCCAGCGACGGGACAACCAAGTTCCTTTTCGAATTAGCAGATAAAAATTTGGTAGAAGCAGTGAATATTCCTATGGTCAAGCGGGCAAGCACCGGAAAAACTGCCAACCGCCTGCACTCAACTACGGGATGTATTTCCTCGCAGGCTGGTTGTAAATTTGGCTGTAGTTTTTGTGCCAGCGGGCAAAAAGGATTTAAGCGCAATCTTTCAGCCGGTGAAATTTTAGATGAAGTGCTTTACCTAAAAAATAATACTTCCATAGGCAATCTTACCCATATTGTGTTTATGGGCACCGGTGAGCCTTTGGATAATTATGATCATCTGCTCAAAGCAATTAGGATTATTAATTCTCCGGATGCTTTTAATGTCGGAGCAAGAAGAATTACTATTTCTACCTGCGGGATTATCCCTGGAATTAAAAAACTGGCTCAGGAGGATTTGCAGGTAGAACTTTCCATATCTTTGCATGCTGCGGTGGATAAATTACGCAACCAACTTATGCCGGTAAATAATAAATATCCTCTGGCAACATTAATTAAATGCTGTCAGGAGTATATTACTAAAACTAACCGGCAGATTACCTTTGAATACATCTTAATTAAGGGAGTTAACGCCGATGCTGTTGCAGCGGGGAATTTAGTTAAACTATTAAAGGATTTAAGGCTGGCCAAGGTTAATCTAATCCCCGCAAATTGCGTAGCGGAATCGAAAATTTTTCCTCCGGATGATGCGCAGATAGATTATTTTAAGCAATATTTAATTAAGTCAGGGCTGAATGTAACGTTAAGGCGTGAGCGAGGGCAAGATATTGACGCGGCTTGTGGCCAGCTCCGGTTAAAATATGAAAAAATTTAAGTTTATTTTCGTTGTTTTATTAATTTGTTTATGCGGTTGCGCAAAACCGGAAATTCGTAATGTTAATGCTAAAGGAGCCAACATTATTTGTTTTGGAGATAGCATTACTTTCGGCTATGGAGCTAATCAGGGAGAAGATTACCCTACAGCCCTGGGGAAATTAGTAAATTTACCCGTGATTAATGCCGGGGTAGATGGAGATACTACCTTTGAGGCCTTAGAACGCCTGGAAGGAGATGTTTTAGATAAAGATCCGCGCTTAGTGATTGTAGAATTCTGCGGGAATGATTTCCTTAAAAAAGTTCCCCGGGCAGACACGGTGAGGAATTTAGCAGAGATTATTGACCGTATTCAGGCCAAGGGGGCGATGGTAGCTTTAGTAGATATCAGCGCGGGAGTTTTTTTTCGGGAGTATCGGCGGGAGTTTAAGAAATTAGCGACGCAGAAAAAAGCGATATTTGTTCCGGTCCTGTTAAATAAAATTATTACTAACCCGGCGATGAAAAGCGATTTTTTCCATCCTAACGCCCGTGGTTATCAGGTGATTGCTAAACGTATTTACCTGGCAATCTTTGAGTATATTAAATAGCAGTAAGTAAAAAAAGTAGTATAATAAAAAAGGCCGTTACTTTATAGGGGGAATGCAAAACTAATTTTTATGAAAAAGAAAAAATTATCCCAGCCTAAAATTACCTGTAGAAGAAAAATAGCCCTGATATTATTCGGGGTATTTTTGTTTCTAGTGCTGTTGGAAATCAGCTTGCGCTTGGGTGGATTTGTCATGTTATCTATCCAAGAGCAGCGTAATCTGCAATCAATCAAACAAAAAGGCGCTTACCGTATTCTATGCGTGGGTGAGTCTACTACGGCAGGAGGGTATCCTGTTTTTCTGGAGGATGCGCTAACTCAATATAGATCAAGCATAAAATTTAGCGTAATTGACAAGGGGGTTAAGGGGGCTACGACCAAGGAACTTTTAGAGCAAATTGATTTTAATCTTACCAAATATCAGCCGGATATGGTAGTGGTAATGATGGGGATAAATGACGCAGGAGAGAATACTCCCTATATGGCCATCACTAATTCAAAAGCAATACTTTTTCTTAGTTCCCTTAGGACTTATAAATTAACCCGGCTCCTCTGGCTGCATATTCTTAATAAAGCTAAGGAAATAGGAGCTTCTAAAACTAAGGCAGAAAAACAGCTAACCCGAGAAGTTCAAGCGTATCTTTTAAGTATAGGGTTAAGGCCGGTTTATGCTGAATCAATTTCCACCGAAGATGCTCTTAGAAAATCCATAGACCTAAATCCTCAAAATGAAGGCGCTTATTTTGAATTAGGTAATCTATACCGGGAGCAGGGAAAACCCGCTCAAGCCGAAGAGGTTTTTAAAAAAGCGATCGCATTAGTTCCTGAGAGTGATCACGCCAACTTTGAATTGGGCCGTATTTATCGGGAGCAGGGGAAACTTTCTGAAGCTGAGTCTTTTTTTAATAGAGCTATAGAGCTTAATCCTCAAAACGAATATGTGTATATTGAGTTAGGGCTTTTATATCAACATCAGGGGGAATTTGCTCAAGCCGAAGATTCTTTCTATAAATCCATAGACCTAAATCCTCAAAATGAAGGCGCTTATTTTGAATTAGGTAATCTATACCGGGAGCAGGGAAAACCCGCTCAAGCCGAAGAGGTTTTTAAAAAAGCTCTTGCATTAGCCCCTGAAAATGACCGCGCCAACTTTGAATTGGGCCGTATTTATCGGGAGCAGGGGAAACTTTCTAAGGTGGAAGCTTTGCTCAACAAGGCTAGGGAATTAGCTCCTAAAGCTGACCGCTCTTATTTTGAATTAGGTAAGCTATACAAAGAGCAGGGTAAATTTGCTCAGGCTGAAGAGGCTTTTAAACAAGTTATAAAATTAGCTCCTAAAATTGACCGCTCTTATTTTGAATTAAGTAAGCTATACAAAGAGCAGGGTAAATTTGCTCAGGCTGAAGAGGCTTTTAAACAAGTGATCGTATTAGTCCCTGAAAATGACCGCGCCTACTATGAATTAGGACATTTCTATCAAGAACAAGGTAAGCTTGCCCAGGCTGAAGAATTTTATAAGAAAGCTGTAGGTCTAAATCCCAAAAATTCCCAGGCGGCTATTGATTTGCATTGGCTTTATCAGGGTCAAGGCAAGATTCCCGAAGCGGAGGCATTACTTAAGCAAAGCACAAAATCAGACTCTCAAAATGACCATCCTTATGTGGATTTAGGATGGTTTTATCGGAAACAAAATAAACCTGCTCAAGCCGAAGAGGCTTTTAAACAAGCGATAAAGATAAACCCTAAAAACGACCGGGCATGCGTTGGTTTAGGTTGGATTTATCAAGAACAAGGTAAGCTTGCCCAGGCTCAAGATTTGTTTAAGAAAGCTTTAGAGATAAACCCCAAAAACGACCTGGTGTCCGGAGCAATGTCTACATTATACGTAGAGACGGGTAAATCAGCATTGGCAGAAAAATATGCCCAAAAGGCAAACATGATCAGGTCGGAATATTATTCTACGGTTACCGTGAATAATTACCGTAAACTTAAAGCAATTTTAGATAAAAAAGGGATAAGATTGGTCTGTGTGCAGTATCCTATGCGTAATCTGGAGCTGTTAAAGAATATATTTGGAAGTGATAATCAAGGAATTATTTTTGTGGATAATGAAAAAATATTTAAAGATCTGGTTAAACGGGATGGCTCGGGAATGTATTTTACAGATATGTTTGCTGGAGATTTCGGCCACTGTACAGATAAAGGTAACCGGATTCTAGCCGGGAATATTGCCAAAACAATTTTAAAAGAAGTATTCAATAAACAGTAAAATGAGCGGACTTAGCTTTAACCTAGAGCTTTAAGGATCGATTGGGTAGAAAAAATGCCGAAGAAGGGAGTTGAACCCTTACAAGGTTGCCCTTATCGGTTTTTGAGACCGACGTGTATGCCATTCCACCACTTCGGCAAATTTTGAATACAAAATTATTGGTGTGATAATCAGATATTTTGCTTGTCGTAAAAATTTGGTGGAGCTGAGGAGGATTGTCCGCCAAACTACTTGGCGGATCCGCCACGATTTGTGGCGGAAACTCCTAATCTATATTAGCTCCGTTTATTCAAAAAAAATTAATGTGGAGCTGAGGAGGATTGAACTCCTGACCCCTTGCATGCCATGCAAGTGCTCTCCCAGCTGAGCTACAGCCCCAAGAATTGCCCTAAATTTGTGCTTTAAATATAACATTCCCCAAAAGCATTGTCAACTATAACCTTGACCCGGTTTTAAATCATGATAATATAAAAATATAAATTTATGCTGTGGATAATAGTAGTTTCAGAAGAAAGGTATAATTTAAGATTATGATTTTAGGTGTGCATGTTTCCGGAGCCGGAAAAATCTATCAGGCATTGGATGTAGCAAAGGGTTTGGGTTGTGATACCATGCAGATATTCAGCCGATCTCCGCAATCCTGGCGTAACGGGGCTCAGCTGGCGCCTGAGGATATTAAAGAGTTCAACCTGCGGCGCAAGAAATTTAAAATTAACCCGGTTTTTGTGCATATTTCTTACTTGATTAATTTGGCTTCACCTGATCCCCGGTTGTATAATGGTTCTATTCAGGCTTATATTGAAGATATTCAGGAAGCAGAAAAATTAGGCGTAGATTTTATTGTTACGCATATGGGTAGCCATAAAGAGACTTCTGAGGACGCCGGAATTAAGCGGTTGGTGGAGGCATTAAATAGAATTCTAGAGAAGACCCAGGGCGCTAAAGTGGGTATTTTATTGGAAAATACTTCCGGCTCCGGCTCCTGGTTAGGGTATAGATTTTATCACCAACAAAAAATATTAAAAGGCTTAAAAGAAAAATCGCGCGTAGGCCTATGTTTAGATACGGCACATGCCTATTTGGCCGGTTATAATCTGGCGACCAAGGCCGGTTTAGATAAAATGATGGAGGAGATCCAGGAGATGGTGGGTACTTCGCTGATTAAATTAATTCATCTTAATGATGCCGCCGGAGAATTAGGCTGTCATCATGACCGGCACGATCATATCGGCCAGGGGCATATTGGTCTAGCCGGAATGAAAAGAATTATTAATCACCCTAAGCTGAAGAATATTCCGATGATTCTGGAAACACCCAAAAGTAAACCGGAGAGCGACCGGGAGAATCTGGATTTAGTCAGGAAGTTAAGCAAAGGATAATATGCAGTATAATTTTAAAGACATCGAAGAAAAATGGCAGAAGATTTGGAAAGACGGCTGTGCTTTTCATGCCCAGGCCGATTTGTCAAAGAAAAAATACTATTTACTGGAAATGTTTCCTTATCCGTCCGGTAAAATCCATATGGGCCATGTACGCAATTATACGATTGGGGATGTGGCCAGCCGTTTTAAAACTTTACAGGGGTACAATGTAATGCACCCGATGGGTTTTGATGCTTTTGGCCAGCCCGCGGAAAATGCCGCGATAAAAAATAAAACCAAGCCGGATGCCTGGACACATAAATGTATTAAAGAGATGGAAGTAGAATTAAAGAAAATGGGTTTTTCTTATGATTGGGAGAGAGAGGTTTCTACTTGTGATAGTGAT
>JAPLLZ010000009.1 GCA_026387265.1 Candidatus Omnitrophota bacterium | reverse complement strand
GATGGTGAGCAGGCTCCGGGTGCGGCATTAACCAGTTTTCAAAAGATGGAAATAGCCACACAGCTGGAAAGCTTGGGGGTGGATATTATTGAAGCAGGCTTTCCCGTTGCTTCTCCGGATGACTTTGCCGCAGTTAGTGCCATTGCAAAATTAATTAAAAAAGGAGCGGTTTGTGCTCTTGCCCGCTGTATTTATAAAGATATTGAGCGCGCCGGTGAATCTGTAAAGAAAGCCAAACATCCGCGGGTGCATCTTTTTCTGGCAACTTCCAAAATCCACTTAAAATATAAGTTTAAAAAAGCTGAAGATGAGATAGCCGCCATTGCCAAAGAATCTATCCGGCAGGCAAAGAAATTCTGTTCTGATATTGAGTTTTCTCCAGAGGATGCTACGCGTACAGAGAAGGATTTTTTATTCCGTATGATTGAGATGGCAATCGAGGAGGGGGCGCATACCATTAATATTCCTGATACAGTTGGATATAGCTATCCTCAGGAGACTCACGCCTTAATTACCGATATTATAAATAATGTCCCTAATATTAATAAGGCAGTTATTGCTACTCACTGTCATAATGATTTGGGCCTAGCCACAGCCAATTCTTTATCTGCGATTTTGGCCGGAGCGCGCCAGGTACACTGTACAATTAACGGGATCGGAGAGCGTGCCGGCAATGCTTCACTGGAAGAAATAGTGATGGCGATGAAAACACGCAAGGACGTTTTCGGTAATTTCTATACTAATATTAATACTAAGGAAATTTACCGTACCTCCCGGCTAGTAAGTAAGCTGACTAATTTCGTTGTGCCGCCGAATAAAGCAATTGTCGGAAAAAATGCTTTTGCTCATGAGTCCGGAATTCATCAGGATGCAATTTTAAAGAAACGGATTACCTATGAAATTATGAATCCGCATGATGTCGGTATTGCCGATAGCCAATTAATTCTTGGTAAGCACTCAGGCAGGCATGCTTTCAGAGACAGATTAAAAACACTAGGATTGCGTCTTAATGAACAGCAATTGAATAAAGCCTTTGAGCGTTTTAAGGAAGTGGCGGATAAAAAGAAAGATATTTTTGATGATGATTTAAGGATTATTGTTGAGGATGAGGTTCGGGTAGCTAAACCGGTTTGGACGCTGAACAGTTTTGAGATTAATTCCGGAACTAATATTCAGCCTAAAGCGCAGGTAGTATTGATTAAGGCCGGTAAAAATTTAACTGGAGTTTCTTCAGGTGATGGCCCGGTAGATGCCTGTTTTAAAGCGATTGATAAAATTACTGGATATAAAGCTAAGCTGGAGGATTTTCGCCTTGAGGCAGTTACCTCCGGCAAGGATGCTTTGGGCCAGGTAAACCTTAAGTTAAAGGTTTCCGCCTGTATTGTAAATGGCCGCGGCTCCAGTACAGATATCGTTGAAGCGGCGGTCAAGGCATATATTGATGCCGTAAATAAAATTAAAAATAAATGACCTTAAAGCCGAAACTCTACGGTTTAGTAGGTTTTCCTATCAAACATAGCCTTTCTCCCTGCATGCACAATGCGGCATTTTCTGCACTGAAAATAAAAGCTAAATATCAATTATTCGAGTTAGAGCCTAAGCAGTTTAGAGGGTTTCTGGGTAGCCTGAAGCAGAAAAATATCTGCGGTTTTAATGTTACCTATCCTTATAAAGAAGAAATCCTTGCTTTTTTAAGCAGTAAATCTTTAGGTGTAAGGGAAATTGGTGCAGCTAACACGGTGATTGTAAATAAAGCCGGAAAACTCAAGGGTTTTAATACGGATTACCTGGGGTTTACGGCGCATCTTAAGGAACTAAAGCTTAAGCCTAAAAAGGTAGCTTTGATTGGAGCGGGGGGTGCGGCTAAGGCAGTTAGTTTTGCTTTGGCCAAGATGAAAATTGCCCAACTTTGTATTTATGATATTGATAAATTTAAATCTTTAAGCCTCTTTAAGAAGCTAAATTCCAGCTTTCCAAAAACTAAATTTGATGTAGTCAGCCGTCTGGATGGCTTAAATTTACAGGATAAGGATCTATTGGTTAATGCTTCTCCGGTTGGGATGCGCCTGACTGATCCTTGTTTATTTACCCCCGCAGATTTGCATCCGGGATTGTTTGTCTATGATCTTATTTACAGCCCGCTTGAAACTAAATTAATTTCTTTAGCTAAAGAGGCTAATTTAAATTTTTCTAATGGCCTGGGGATGCTTTTGTATCAAGGCGCCTTTGCTTTTAAACATTTTAGCGGCAGGCAGCCTCCGGTTAAAATTATGCAAGATGCGCTGTTGAAAGGAGTAATGAGAAAATGATTGCTAACATAATTGTTTTTCTTTTTGGTTCTATCGTGGGTAGTTTTTTAAATGTTTGCATTCACCGGATGCCAAAAAATGAATCGGTGGTTTGGCCGCGTTCGCATTGCCCGAAATGCCAGAAACGTATCCCGGGTTATGATAACATTCCTTTTTTAAGTTTCATTTTACTCAAGGGCCGTTGCCGTTTCTGTAAAGAAAAAATTTCCCTGCGTTATCCTTTGGTGGAATTATTAACGGCATTGTTGATGGTGGCGCTTTTTAACCGTTTCGGTTTAAGCTTTGAATTCTTCCTGCATATGGTAATGCTTTGGGGGTTAATCATTGCTACCTTTGTGGACATTGCTTACCGGATTATTCCGGATGAGGTATCGGTGGGAGGGATGATTCTTGGTTTTATTATGGTTTCGG
>JAPLLZ010000070.1 GCA_026387265.1 Candidatus Omnitrophota bacterium | reverse complement strand
TTTTATTGGGCATTCTGATTTTCTTTACCCAAAGCAGCGCCGTAGCCCCGTTTATTTACACGCTATTTTAATTTAGAGGAGAGGCATCATGAAAAAAACTTTAATAATCCCGGCGGCATTGGTTATATTTATTTTTCTGCTGATCAGGCATAATAATGATCCCGGGGTGATCATCGGAGATTTGATAAAAAATAATAAGCCGGTAAAAGGAAAATTGGTATATACGGCCAATTTTTTAAACTTGATTCCATTGGGAGAGGCAGAGCTTTTTTTGCCTCAAGCCGAGCTCTATCAGGGCCTCCGGGTGTGGCATTTGGCGGCACAGGCCAATACCTTGAAAATTTTCTCAGGTTTTTTCAAAGCCCGGGCTATTTTGGATTCATATGTCGATGAAAAAAGTTCTAACCCGGTGTTTTTTAAACAAATAATTGCATTAACCGGTAAAGGCGAATTAAAAAAAGAAGTGTTCTATGATCAGCAAAAAGAAGTGATGACCATAAACGCAATAGAGCGTAAAATCTTAACAGATACGCAGGATCCTCTTTCCGCGATATTTAATTTAAGAAAGATGGATTTTTCAGAAGTTAAGAACTTTGAAATAAGCTTGAATACAAACCAGAAAAATTATGTTTTAAAAGGGCGTGTTAATTTACGCCGGATAAACATAAATAACCAAAGATGTAATATCGCCGTAGTCCATGCCGATATCAGCCGGCGCGATAAAAATCCGTATCATAAATCCGAAGTTACTATGGTGCTTTGGCAGGACCGCGATAATCTTCCTTTGACTATCAAGGTTTTTGCCAGCGGAGCGTTGGTTAATGCCAGGCTTACCGATATAAGATGACGCAGATAGATAATACCGGAGAACGGATACTTTTAGATAAAGAGACGCCTTTGATGATTGCCAGGCATTTTTGCGCCTACAGATTCGTGAAAGATTATGTCAAAAACCTGCGCGTACTGGATATCGGATGCGGAGAAGGGTATGGAACTTATTTTCTGGCAGATTTTGCCAAAGAGGCAGTAGGCGTTGATTATGACTCAAAAATCATTGAATATGCCAAGAATAAATATAAGAAGGTCAACTTATCTTTTTATGAATTTAATGCGGCAAATTTGGGAAATTTTGTAAAAGATTTTGATCTCTTTACTTGTTTTCAAGTCATAGAACATATTCCCGAAGAAAAAGAATTTTTAAAAAATATAGCAGAGGCAATGCCTGAAAATGGCATATTTATTTGTTCTACGCCCAATAAATTAGATGCTTCTCCGCACAGCGAAAAGCCATTGAATAAATTCCACCTCAAGGAATATTATTTTCATGAGTTTAAGGCGTTATTAAGCGGGTATTTTAAGACGGTTGATGTTTTTGGCCTAAAGCGGGGGTGGTGGCTTAACTTTTTTCGCAGGCTCAAAAAGATCGGGTTGTTTAATTTCTTACCGGGACAGTTAAACCCGGTGGTAAAATTTTACAAAAAAATTGACAGCAGCTGTTTTAATATCGCGCAACAGGATATTGATTCTGCCTTAGATTTTATTGCAGTCTGTAAGGATAAGAAGGAGTAAATAGAACGTGTTTATTTTTTTAGTTTTAAACTTAGTTATCATATCATCGGCTTGTTTATTGACTTATAAGGTTTTTCGGGTTAAGACCGTCATAGATTCGCTTATTGTTTTGTTCCTGCTTTATCTTACCCAGATCATCTTAACGGAATTGTTTTTAGGAATAAATAACATCCTTTTTATTGATAAGCTAGTAATGCTTAATTTAGCTNNAGTAATGCTTAATTTAGCTATATTCCTGATTATTTTATTCTTTTGCAGAAAACTAAACTTAACTTTTCCCCGGAAAGTTTTAAAGGCGGATCTAGAGTTTTTATGGTCAAAACCATCGCTTTTATTGATTTCAATAATCATAAGCTTCGGGATAATCAAATGTTTGATTAATCTGGTTAATCCTCCTTTTGGCTGGGATTCCTTGAATTATCATTTTACCTTTCCTGTTGAGTGGTTAAAGCATGGGAATTTAGGTATTCCGATTACCATCTCTGATGATCCGGGGCCGGCATATTATCCGATAAACGGAAGCCTGTATTATTTATGGCTGATCATGCCGTTTAGGAGCGTTTTTTTGGCGGATATCGGGCAGTTGCCGTTTTTTGTTCTTTCATTTTTCTGCACCTTTAATATTTTAAGAAAGCTTGCTGTAAGCAGGGGGCATTCTTTTTACGCCGCCGCTTTGTTTATATTGATCCCCAATTTCTTTAAACAACTGCAGGTCGCTTATGTAGACATTATGGTAGCGGCTTTATTTTTATCTGCGCTAAATTTTTTGCTTTGCTTGGCCAGGGAATTCAACTGGCAAAATACCATACTTTACGCCTTGAGCATGGGGCTTCTGATGGGCACTAAATCTACCGGAATTTTATACTGCGCCTTATTAGTTATTCCATTTTTTATATTGTTATTAAAGGATATGCGTAGATGGTACTTTTTATTGATTTTTCTCTGTATTTGTTCGGCCTTGGGAGGATTTTCTTATCTCAAGAATATTATTTTTACAGGAAATCCTGTTTATCCTTTGGAGCTGGAGTTATTCGGGAGGAAGATCTTCCCCGGAGTTATGGATAACCTTACTTACAGAGCGCATTTTAAAATTGAAGATTACTCTTTAGGCAAGATGCTTTTTCATGAAGGCCTGGGCGTTCAGACGCTGATATTTATTTTTCCGGCAATATTCCTGGCATTGCCGATAGCCTTGATAAAACAGAGAAAAACATTGAATTTCAACCTGGTTTATATTTTTGTTTTACCGTTATTAATCTTCCTAGTCTATAGGTTTATGATCCCCTTGGCAAATACGCGCTACTTATATCCGCTTTTGGCTGTCGGGTTAATCTTAGGTTTTTATACCTTAGAGAGTTTGAAGCTTCCCGTAAGATTGATCGGGATCCTTGTCGGGATATCTGCTTTAGCGTCTTTATCTGAGCTTGCCAAACGGCAGGAATTAACCAGTGCAATTATTTTGACGATGATCTCTTTTGTTGTGCTGATGTTTTTCCGTGAAACAGTGATTAGGTCAATAAAGAAGCCCAGGGTATTTATAGGTGTTATTTTATGCGTTTTATTTGCGCTAGGTTTATTAGAACGCTATTATTTAAAAAATGAGTATTCCGGATATGTTAGAATGGTAAAGTTTTCGCACTTTTGGCCGGATGCCGTAAAAGCCTGGGATTGGCTGAACAGTAATACTACGGGTAACAATATTGCCTATATAGGCAGGCCGGTTCCGTTTCCTTTATATGGAACCCAATTTAAGAATAATGTATATTATGTTTCCGTTAACAGCACCGATCCGGCAAAATTGCATTATTTTCCCCATAGCCGCTACCGCTGGGGTTATGATTTTGAAAGCTTGCATAAGAATTTAGAAGAACAGGGGAACTATCGCTCTAACGCGGATTATGCGGTATGGCTGAATAATATGCTTAAAAGGAACACCGATTATTTATTTGTTTATTCTTTGCATCAGACTAAAGATGTAATCTTCCCGATGGAAGACGGCTGGGCCGAGCTTAATCCGGGCCGCTTTATTCCGGTATTTTCTAACGAAACTATACATATATATAAAATTACTTATGTCCAAATTAACCAATGAATACCGCCGATAAAATCATTTTGAGATTTAGAAATTGTCATACCCGCCCCGTGTCATTCCCGCGAAAGCGGGAATCCATGCACGGGGTAAT
>JAPLLZ010000028.1:44350-61274 GCA_026387265.1 Candidatus Omnitrophota bacterium | reverse complement strand
TCCGCACCAGTTTGCGTAAAAGTCAATCAGGGCAGGAACTTTTCCTTCATATTTCCATTCCTTGTTTTTTTCGTAGTCAAAAACTTTTAACTTAAAGGTTTCGACGTTTAAATGTTCAAGAGCCATAAGTTTAATTTAAAATAATACATATACATAAGGAGCGGGCAAATGATTAAAGTATTGGTTAGTGATGCATTAAGCCAGGAAGGTTTAAAGGTTTTCAACGATTCTAAAGAGCTTACTGTGGATGTAAAAACAGATCTAAAGCCGGAAGCTTTAAAAGAGATTATTAAGGATTACGATGCTTTAGTGGTGCGTAGTGCCACCAAAGTTACTAAAGAAATAATTCAGGCAGCGATGAAGCTTAAGGTGATTGGCCGGGCAGGCGTGGGTCTGGATAATGTAGATTTAGAAGCGGCTACGGCAAAAGGAATTATTGTCATGAATACTCCTGCGGGTAATACTATTTCTACCGCTGAGCATACTTTTAGTATGATTTTAACTTTGTCCAGGAATATTGCCCAGGCTAACGCCTCAATGAAAAAAGGGGAGTGGAAACGTTCTAAATTTATGGGCGTAGAATTATATAATAAGGTTTTAGGAATTGTGGGGTTTGGTAGGATCGGTTCAGAGGTAGCTAAACGCGCTTTATCATTTGGGATGAAGGTTTTAGCATATGATCCATTCTTATCTGCTAAAGTTGCCGAGAGTATTGGAGTAGAGATCGCGGAATTAAAAAAAGTACTGCAGGAAGCTGATTATATTACTGTGCATACTCCGTTAACCGATGAAACTAGACATATGATTTCGGATAAAGAATTCGGTTTGATGAAAAAGAATGTGCGCATTGTGAATTGCGCCCGCGGCGGGATTATTGATGAGTTGGCTTTAGTCAGGGCGGTAAAGGATGGAAAGGTAGCCGGAGCCGCGATGGATGTTTTTGAGAATGAACCATTGGCGGCTGACAGTGAACTTTTAAAACTGGATAACGTAGTTACTACTCCGCATTTGGGTGCTTCTACTGAGGAAGCTCAAATCAATGTGGCCATAGAAGTTGCTGAGATTGTGCGTGATGCGCTTTTGGGTAAGGGCATTCGCAATGCGGCAAATTACCCTTGTTTAGATGCAGAGGCCTGCAATATTCTTAATCCTTATATTAATTTAGGAGAGAAGTTAGGAATGTTTGCTGCACAATTAGTTGAAGGAAGGTTTCTGGAGCTAGTAATAAGTTATAGCGGCCAGATTACTAAATATAATTTGAGCCCGGTGACTATGGCTTTAGTTAAAGGGATACTTACTCCTATATTACAAGATACCGTTAATTTTGTTAACGGCATATCTTTACTTAAAGAAAGAGGCATAAAGTTACTTGAGTCTAAATCCGGCCAGGAGGGTGAATTTGTAAATCTTATTCAGCTGGAGATTAAAACAGACAAAGAAACTAAATCGATTCTGGGGACACTTTCGGGTAATAAGCAGCCTAGAATTGTTAAGATTGATGATTATTATCTGGATCTATATCCGGTTGGGGAAATGATCTTTATTCGCAATTTGGATAAACCCGGTTTAATTGGAAATCTTGGGACGTTAATGGCAAAAAACAAAATAAATATTGCCGCGATGGCTTTGGGCCGTAACAAACCTGGGGATAAGGCAATTAGTGTTTGGAGCGTGGATAATCAGGTTAGCCCGGAGATTCAGGATAAAATAAGGGAATTAGAAAATATTCTTACCGTAAAAATAATTAGAACGTGAAAAGCATTAAAACCGCGTTATTGATTCCTAGTTTTATATTTATCTTACTTGGCATTTTGCCTGCTCAAGAGGTAGTCGTGGTTTATAGTGGCCAAACCCACAGCATGCTTTATCCTTGTAGTTGTCCTATTCGTCAGGACGGAGGGATTAGCCGGCGCGCTACTTTAATTAAAGAATTAAGAAAACAGCATCCTGATTTGTTGTTTTTGGATTGCGGCAATTTTACTGCCGGTGGGCAAATGGATGAATATAGTCAAAATATTAATTTAGATATGCAGCGTTCCCAAGTAAATTATAAAGCTTTAGAACTTATGCATTATGATGCTGTGGGGGTTGGCCCGGATGAGTTTAATTTTGGTAAGGATTTCTTCCTGAAGAATGCTAAGAAAACTAACCCGGCTTACTTAAGTGCTAATTTGGATACGGATAAAGTTATGCCTTATTTGGTAAAGGATTGTGGTGGCGCTAAGATTGCAATAATTGGGTTAACCGGGATTTTTGTGAATCAAAAAACTGAAGGACTAAAAATCAATCAGCCTGAGCTAGTAAGTGAGTTGATCGCCCGTCTTAAAACTGAAGGTGTCCAAGTGGTGATCTTGTTGAGTACCTTAGGAGAAAAAGAAGATCTGAAATTAATCTCCAAGGTTAAGGGTATTGATATAATTTTTGTTGGGTATAAGCCGTTAAAAGAGGAGCCGCTTACTAAGGTTGATTCGACTTTTATGCTGCGTCCGGCCTGGCAGGGGCGGCAGTTAGGTAAGGTGATTTTGAAGATTGTCGATGGCAAGCTTACCGATTGTAACCTTGAAGAGTTGCCTTTAACCGATAAAATTGGCGATGCAGAGGATATTTCGGTTATTTTACCGCTTTGTTTTTCAGATAGCAATTGTAAGGATAAAGAATTAACGGGAATCTGCCAGAATCCGGGGACATTAAGTGCTACCTGTTCATTTATTGAACCGAATAAAGTTAATTTGACTGTAATTAGCGCAAAAGATTGCCGTACGTGTAACACAGAGCAGGCTTTGTTTAGATTGAAAAAGAAGTTTCCTGGTTTATTGGTAAGCAATTTAGATTATCCCAGCGCTGCGGCACAAGCTATAATTAAGGATTTAGTGATTACAACTTTGCCGGCTTTTATCTTTGAAAAGAAAGTTGAAGAAGAAAGCGATTTTGACAATATTAAAGATGATTTACAATTAATTAATAATTTTTATGTTTTAAAACCCCAAGCCAGCGGCTTATCTTATTTTTTAAATCGGCCGCCCGAGATTGGAAATTTTGATTTATTTTTTAGCATGTTTGACAAGGATGTTTTTTTATTATTAACTACTTTAAAAGAATTTAATCCGGTTTTACATTTTTTGGCCGCCGAAGGCGATAAAGGTTTTGAAGCTAAATATGGTGCAGCGGAGGTTGAAGAATCCCTGCGGGGAGTTTGTGTGCAGAAATATCACCCGGAAAGATTCTGGGATTATTTAATCTGCCGATCTAAGAATATCCATAGTTCATATTGGGAGGATTGCCTGGGCAGGACCAATACCTTAAAGGTTAAAAATTGCGCTAGAGGCCAAGAGGGAATAAATTTACTTAGAGAAAATACTAGTTTGAATAAAGAGCTGCAGGTTTTTTCCGGGCCAAGCTACCTTGTGAATAATCAGGAAATTTTTTCCTCTCGCGGGGTGCCGGCTAAAGAAGAACTTAAAAATATATTAAAGAAACAAGGCAGTTAAGTTCAATATATTCTTAAACTATCAGCCTGTGATTACGGGCAAGTGAGGTGAGTATGACGATTAAGCCGAAGATTTATCTTTTGGATGTAACTAACCGGGATGGAGTGCAGACTTCGCGAATTTGTTTGTCGAAATTGCAGAAAACGATGATCAACTGGTATCTTGATCAAATGGGTATTTATCAATCGGAGTTTGGGTTTCCTCTTACGCGGCATGAAACAAATTATTTAAATGCTAATTTATCTCTGGTTAAGCTGGGCGGGTTTTCCAATATTCGGCTCAGCGGCTGGCTGCGGGCGACCAAGGATGATGTAAAAACCGCTTTTAAATTAGTTCCGCATTTAAAGTACCTAAATCTTTCTATCTCTACCAGCGACCAGATGATTGTGCATAAATTTAAAGGTAAACTGGACCACCAATCAATAATTAAGGAGATGCAGGAAGCAGTTGGTGAAGCTAAGAAATTAGGAGCTGCCGGCATTGGGGTAAATGCTGAAGATGCTTCACGTACAAGCTTAGAGTACCTGATTGAGTTTGCGATAAAAGCCAAAGAGGCTGGAGCGGATAAAATCCGTTATTGCGATACCTTAGGGTGCGATACTCCTTTTAGTATTTATGAAAGGATAAAGTCGTTAGCACAAGCAGTAGGACTTCCGATTGAAGTACATTGCCATAATGATTTAGGGTTAGTCGTGGCTAATTCTATCGCCGGTGCCAAAGCAGCTAGCGATGCCGGAGTAGATTCATATATTAATACTTGCGTAAACGGTATGGGTGAGCGGGCGGGAAATGCCGATTTAGTTTCAGTAATATTAGCAATTAAGTATGGACAGGGAATGAATGATTACCATTTAGATGAAAAAGTAAATTTAAAGATGGCCTGGAAAATTTGTAAATATGCTTCTTATGCTTTTGGCGTGCCCATTCCCATTAATCAGCCGGGAGTGGGGGCTAATGCTTTTGCCCATGAGTCCGGGATTCATGCCGATGGGGCATTAAAGGATCGGCGCAATTATGAGCTTTATGATTTTGAAGAGCTGGGACGCGGTGAGCCGGAGATTATTGAGACCGGCAGAAAGATTACTGCCGGAGAATATTCCGGGATTAAGGGTTTCCGTAATGTTTATGAGAAGTTAGAGGTGCCTTTTAAGGATGATGCCGAGGCTACGCGCATATTGGAATTAGTCAGGTATGCCAATGTGCATAACCAGAAGCCATTGGTTGATGATGAGTTGAATTTTATCGCCAGATATCCGGATATTGCGCATGAAATATTTACCATGACGCCGTGATATTCGGCGTTACCGTCAAATATAATGTAGAGACGCAACACCCCACGCTAATCTGAATTGCGTGGGTGTTCGTCTGGTGACGGAAAATTTTGTGTCTGTGCGCTGAGATTTTGTAAATTAACCGAAAAGAAGATATGAACCCAGTCCTTCCTGATATAATTATTAGGAAGAATTGGACTGGGGAAAATAGGAAGGAAGGGCTGGGTGAATATAGTTTTAGTAGGTATGCAGTGGGGAGATGAAGGTAAGGGCAAAGTAATTGATATACTTTCCCAGAAGGTAGATTATGTTGTGCGCTACCAGGGTGGTAATAATGCCGGCCATACCGTAGTGGTGGGCAAAAAGCAGTATATCTTTCATCTTATTCCGTCGGGGATATTACATCCCGGTAAGATTTGTTGTATCGGAAACGGAGTAGTGATTGATCCGGGTGTGCTTTTGCGTGAACTGGATGACTTGCGCAAAAATAATATTAATTTTGACGGGCGTTTTAAAATTTCTTCATTGGCGCATTTAATTATGCCATATCATAAAAATCTGGATCAGTTGCGCGAAACTAAAAGAAAGAATAAAATTGGTACTACCGGCAGGGGCATCGGGCCCTGCTATGCAGACAAAATTAACCGTTGTGGTATCCGCATGATTGATTTATTAAATCCGGATGTCTTGAGGGAGAAGCTTAAAGATAACTTAAAAGAGAAAAACGAAATTTTTAAAAAAGTCTATCAACATCCGGGTTTTAGCTTTCAAAAAATTTATACGCAGTATCTTGGTTTTGGCAAAACATTTGCTCCGTATATTGGCAATACAGCAGCTTTGTTAAATAAGGCAATTCAGAAAAAAAAGGATATTCTGCTGGAAGGTGCGCAGGGGACATTTTTGGATATTGATTTTGGGACCTATCCTTTCGTTACTTCTTCTTCGACGATTTCTGGAGGCGCTTGTATTGGTACAGGAATATCACCGGATAAGATTAATAAAGTTATCGGTGTTTGCAAGGCGTATACTACACGTGTTGGCGAAGGCCCTTTTCCTACGGAGTTTGGTGAGGAATTTGGTAAAATTATGCGTGATAAAGGCCATGAGTTCGGTGCAACTACCGGCCGGCCGCGGCGTTGTGGCTGGTTTGATGCATTAATTGCTAAAGAATCAGTGATGCTTAACGGGATTACGGAACTGGCGATTATGAAAATGGATGTGCTGGATGGGCTAGATAAAATAAAGATTTGTACATCCTATAAATATAAAGGAAAGATTTATAAGGATTTTCCTTCTGACTTAGAGGTATTGAGTAATGCTACTGCAGTTTATAAAGAGATGCCGGGTTGGCCAAATCAGGGCAATAAACCAAGATCCTTTAAACAGTTACATCCTAATGCCCAGGCTTATCTGTTGGAATTACAAAGGCTCTTAGGTGTTAAGATTACTATGGTTTCTATAGGCAGTGCCAGAAAAGAGACCATTTTTATCTAAGTGGTTGAGGATAAAACACTTGACTAATAAAACGGGTTATGTTATATTTAAACTTCAATGAAAAAGGAGAAGGAAAATGATAAATAACTTTCTTAAATTCGTATTAGTTTTTTTTATGGCTTTTAGTTTGGTAGGCTGCACTTTTATCTTTCAAGCCGGCAAACGTTCTGATACTCAAAAAATTCAGTAAGTAAGCGACCAATTGGAAGAGCTTGCTCGGGCCAAGGGGTTATTGGAACAGAAGCTTGGCCAGGAGATAAATGATAAGCAAATTAAGCTGCAGATGATGGAAAAAGGGTTAGTAATTACCGTCGTAGGGGATCTTATATTTGATTCCGGTAAAGCTAAAATTAGGCCGGAGGCGTTCGATTTACTTACTAAAGTTTCAGAAATACTCAAGGATAATATGGCGCAGTTTAATATCGGTATAGAAGGGCATACTGATAATGTGCCGATTAAGCAGAGTGGTTGGAAATCTAACTGGGAGCTTTCTACTGCTCGGGCCTTAAGTGTTTTACATTATTTGGCAAATGAACAGGGAATATCTCCTGAGCGTTTATCCGCGATTGGGTACGGTGAATATCGCCCAGTAGATTCTAACGAAACTAAAGACGGCCGTAAACAGAATCGCAGGGTAGAGATAGTTATTTTACCTAATGTTACCAAGGTTAAGGGTAACGATTCTGTGGGTTCTGGTGTAATCGAACCTCAAGAGAATCTTAAATAAAACTTAGCATTTAGCTAAAGAAGTAAAAATAGATTAAGAAAATGGACGAAGCATTAAAAAATAGAATTGTAGTAATTTTAGCGATATTAACGGCAGTATTCTTTTTTGGCACGCTTAGTTCTTGTAATAGCGCAATCCGTTATAAGACTGCACGTGATAAAGAAATGGCCGCGCGCCTTGCCTTAGAAGAGAGAACCAGTAAATATGTGCAAGAAAAGTCTGCCTTAGAAGAAAAAGCTAAGGCTAAAGAGAATGAAGCAGCAGAATTAAAAATAGCCTTGGAAACAGCCAAGAAAGCTTTGGTTCAGAATGAATTGGTAGGCCAAAGTCTCAGAGAAGAACTGCAGAAAGTAACTAAACTTAAAGAAACCCTGGATGATGATCTAAAGCGCGCTTTGGCTGGGAATAAGCCTAAAAAATGAAATAGGGAGAGGTAAAGGCTAAGGTGTAATTGGCTTTATGTTTAGGGGAGAGAATCCCCTTTTTTATTGGAGGTAGAGGGCGATGAAGATACTAAAAAAAACAAAAGAAGTGTTGATGAGGACCATTTCTAAGGCAAAATCTAAATTTAAGTTTGGATTGAAAAAAAAGTCGCCTGCGCTAAAAGTTTCCGATAAGCAATCTTCTAAGGATATTCCTAGTTTTTATGAAACAGCGATAGTTAATACAAAATTCTCTCATACGCAAACTATTTGCCCTCCGGCGCCCCGGGTACAGGAATTGCCATCTTTTTATAACCAGGATAAAATTATTCTGCAGGTTCGCGATCCGCGTTGGCTGCATTCTTATTGGGAGTTAAGGGATCAGACAGTGCAGGGTTTGAAAAATAAGCTTGGCGATGAATTCTCCCGGGCAAAAAAAGTTTTAAGAGTTTATGATGTTACCAATATTATATTTAATGGGTCTAATGCCAACATGTTTTTTGATATCCAGATTAATGATTTTGCTAATAGTTGGTATGTGGATACGAATGGGCCGGGCCGGGCCTGGTGTGTGGATTTGGGATTGATGCTTTCCGACGGTAGATTTATTACTATTTTGCGTTCTAACGTTGTGCAGACTCCGCTAGACGGCCCTTCTTGGGTTACCGATGAAGAGTGGATGATTCCTGATGAGATGTTTGCCCGCCTTTATGGAATGGGGTTTGGTTTAGGTAAAAGCTCTCCTGTGGGAAGGGCCTGGCAGGAACGCATAAAACAGGGGTTGTTTAGTTCGGGGCTATCCAGCAGCCCGGTAAAGAAAGAAATTAAAGAAAGAAACTTCTGGCTTAAAGTTGATTGTGAATTAATTGTTTATGGGGCAACTGAGCCAGATGCCAAAGTAACTGTGCAAGGGATGCCGATCAAGTTAAGGCCGGATGGCACCTTTACTTTGCGCTATTATTTACCCGACGGAAAACAGATAGTGCCGGTCAAGGCAACATCTGCGGATAAATTAGAAGAGTGCACTATTACTCCAACCGTAACTCGAGAAACCAAATAAAAAATGCCTAAAGGATACCTTTGTTTAGTTTTACACGGCCATTTGCCTTTCGTGCGCCATCCAGAGCATGAAAATTTCTTAGAAGAGGACTGGCTTTATGAAGCAATTACGGAAACCTATGTGCCCTTAATCTCTGTTTTTCAGGGATTGGTAAACGATGGTATAGATTTCCGGATTACTATGACTTTAAGCCCTACGCTGATCTCTATGCTTGGTGATCCTTTGCTGCAGGGGCGTTACTTAAAGCATATTAATAAACTTATTGAGTTAACTCAAAAAGAGATCGAGCGGACAAAATGGCAGCCGGATTTTAGAAACCTGGCCCAGATGTATTTTCATAAATTTACTCATGCCCGTGACACTTTTCAGAAATATAATTCTAATTTGGTTTATGCTTTTAAAAAATTTCAGGATTTAGGAAAATTAGAAATAATTACCTGCGGGGCTACGCATGGGTTTTTCCCATTGATGGATGTTTGCCGGGATTCGGTGCGCGCTCAGGTTAAGGTAGCCGCGGATCACTACGAGGGAATTTTTGGCAGAAGGCCCAGAGGTATCTGGCTGCCGGAATGCGGTTATTGCCCGGGGCACGATGAGATACTTAAAGAAGCCGGAATTCGTTATTTTTTTACCGATTCTCACGGAATATTACATGGAACTCCGCGCCCTAAATACGGTGTGTTTGCCCCGGTTTATTGTAAAGGCACCGGAGTAGCTGCTTTTGGCAGAGACCTGGAGTCTTCCAAACAGGTCTGGAGTTCTATTGAAGGGTATCCTGGCGATTATAATTACCGGGAATTTTATCGGGATGTAGGTTTTGACCTGGAGTTTGAATATATTAAACCCTATATTCATCCGGATGGAGTACGGATTAATACCGGAATAAAATATTATCGGATTACTGGTAATAGTAATCATAAGCAACCGTATGTTGAGCAGTGGGCGCGCGAGCGGGCAGCTGAGCATGCCGGGAATTTTATGTTTAATCGCCAGAAACAAGCAAGTTACCTTAATGATCTTATGGGTAAGGCTCCGATTCTTGTTTCGCCTTATGACGCTGAGCTTTTTGGGCATTGGTGGTATGAAGGCCCGATGTGGTTGGATTTCTTATTCCGTAAAATTGCCTGTGACCAGAATGAAATTAGTTTGATTACCCCATCCGAATATTTAGAGCAGAATCCGCGTAATCAGGTGGTGACTCCGTCATTTTCCAGCTGGGGGTATAAAGGGTATTCAGAAATGTGGCTGCAGGGAACCAATGATTGGATTTATCGCCATTTGCACGTAGCTTCAGAGCGGATGAGCGAATTGGCCAGGAATAATCCTGGCGCCCAGGGGTTATTGCGCAGGGCTCTAAATCAGGCTTTACGCGAATTGCTTCTGGCGCAGAGTTCAGATTGGGCGTTTATTTTAGGCACAGGTACACATACTAGTTACGCAGTAGCCCGCACCAAAGACCATCTTTTGAGGTTTAATCAGATTTACGAAGATGTTAAGTCCAATAATATTGACGGAAATTGGCTTGCTGATATTGAATATAAGGATAATATCTTCCCAGAGATAAATTACCAGGTTCATCGGTAACATGCAGGATAATCTTACTAAAATTCCCAAGCACGTAGCTTTTATTATGGATGGCAATGGCCGCTGGGCGCAAGCAAGAGGCTTAAGCCGTACTGCCGGTCATCGTCAGGGTGTACAGCGGGTTAGAGAAATCATCCGCGGCGCCAGTGATTTGGGTATCCAGATTATAACTTTTTTTGCTTTTTCGACAGAAAACTGGAGCAGGCCTAAAAACGAAGTAAATATCCTGATGCGTTATCTGGATGATTTTTTGAGTAAAGAAGTTGATATGTTGTATAAAAATAATATGCGCTTTATGGTAATTGGCCGGGCAGACCCGATTCCTAAATATCTTCAGTTAAAGATTAAAAAGGTTCAAGAGAAGACCAAAAATAATACCGGATTGAAAGTGGTATTAGCGTTGAATTACGGAGGTAGACAGGAGATTGTGGATGCGGCAAAAAAATTCGCCCAGGATGTACTAAGCGGGAAAGAAGTTATAAAAAACTTAGATACAGAAAACTTCCGCCGTTATTTTTATGCCGATATTGCTGATCCGGATTTACTAATTCGCACGAGCAATGAAATGCGCATCAGTAATTTTTTACTTTGGCAGTTATCGTATTCGGAGTTTTATTTTTCCCATAAATGCTGGCCTGATTTCGGGATAGATGAGCTAAAAGAGGCAATTAAGGAATATCAAAAAAGGGAACGCAGATTCGGAGGGTTAGATGCTTGCACAAAGAATAATTAGCGCCATCATATTGATTAGCATTATATCCGTAGTTATCTTTTTTGATTGGTTATGCAGCCTGGTGATTATTCTATTTATTATTGGCGGTTTGTATGAATATTTTGTAATGCTTGAGAAAAAGGGGATAAGTATTTATAAATATTTCGGAATCGGCATGGGAGTGATTATTCCTTTATCGATTATGCTAAAATTTGAGCCGACGAAAAGCTGGGAGTTGCTCTTTATTGTTCTGGCTTTATTTTTTCTTATCCTTATGCAATTTAAGCGCCGGGATAGTTCAGGTGTAATTGTGGATATTTCCACTACGCTCTTTGGCATACTTTATGTTTCATGGTTTTTTAGTTTTTTAATTAAAATAAGATATTTGCCGCAAGGATTAGGGTATTTGGCTGCTTTGTTACTGATTACTAAGTTGGGGGATATTGGAGCATATTTGGTGGGGAGCAAATGGGGTAAGAAACTTTTAATCCCGCGCATTAGCCCTAAGAAAACTGTTGAAGGATCTTTAGGGGGTTTAATCTTTAGTATTTTGGGAGGGTTAGCTTGTAAGCCGTTTTTACCTTTTGGCTATGGACAACTATTGGTTATTTCCGCCAGTTTAGGAGTACTTGGTCAGTTGGGCGATCTTTCGGAATCTTTGCTTAAGCGGGATTGCCAGGTGAAGGATTCAGGAAATATTTTTCCAGGTATGGGTGGAATATTAGATGAAATTGATAGCTTGTTATTTACGGCTCCGGTTTTTTATTTTATTTTAGCGCGGTTATAGAATGAAGAATATTGCAATTTTAGGTTCTAGCGGATCGATTGGGCAGAGTACGCTGGAGGTGGTAAGAAACTTGCCGCTTCAGTTTAGGGTTGTGGCTTTAAGTGTAAATTCAGATATTGTTAAGCTTAAGCAGCAGATTGATGAGTTTCATCCAAAGTTAGTATGTGTTAGTGATCCGTTGGCAGCTGCTAGATTAAGAAGTAGTTTAAAATCTTCGGTAAAAGTTTTTTGCGGCCGTGAAGGCTTAGATGAACTGGTGAAGGATAAAGATGTGCGCCAGGTAATGGTTGCCATTACCGGTTCAGCGGCTTTAGCCCCTTTAGTTAGTGCGATTAAAAACGGCAAAGAGATTGCTCTGGCGAATAAAGAAGCTTTGGTTATGGCTGGTTCGATAGTAATGCGTTTAGCCAAGGAGCATAAGGTTTTGATCAGGCCGGTGGATAGTGAGCAGTCCGCTATCTGGCAGAGCCTGGGAGGCCAGGATGTAACTAGTGTTAGGCAGGTGTATCTGACTGCTTCCGGTGGCCCGTTATTGGATTTGCCGCGTAGTAAATTTAAACAAGTTACGGTAAAAAAAGTATTACAGCATCCTCGCTGGAAGATGGGTAAAAAGATCACCGTAGATTCGGCTACCCTGATGAACAAAGGGCTGGAGTTATTGGAAGCAATGTTTCTGTTTAATTTAGGAGTGGATAAAATAAAAGTATTAATTCATCCGGAAGCATTGATTCATTCAATGGTTGAATTTAATGACGGGGTAATGATGGCGCAGCTTTCTGTTACGGATATGCGTATACCTATTCAGTATGCTTTATCTTACCCTAAACGGCTAGCTAATCCGTTGGCGGGAATTGATTTTTACCGTTTAAGTAAGTTGCATTTTGCTAAACCCGACCTGGGCAAATTTCCATGTTTAGGTTTGGCTTATCAAGCTGCCCGGGATTTAGGAACAATGCCGGCGGTGCTTAATGCAGCAAATGAGGCAAGCGTGGAGAGGTTTCTGGCAAGGAAAATTAATTTTTTATCTATACCGAAAACAGTGGAGAAGGTAATGCAGCGTCACAGTCGAATTATTCACCCAAACCTTGATCAGATTATGTCTGCTGATAATTGGGCCAGGGAAGAGGTAAGGCGTCTGACTTGCAGCCTTAATTAAGAAATGGTGTCTTTGTTAATTTTTATTTTAATTTTAAGCCTGTTAATTATTGTGCATGAGTTTGGGCATTTTATCGCTGCCCGTAAAAATGGCGTACGGGTTGAGCAGTTTTCGTTAGGATTTGGACCGCTTATTTTTAAAATAAAAAAAGGCGACACGGACTATAAAATAAATCTGATTCCCTTGGGCGGGTATGTGAAGATGGCCGGAGACAGCCAGGTAGAATATAAAGGAAAAGAAGATGAGTATTTTGCTAAAGCTCCGGGTAGGCGTTTTCAGATTATTTTCTTTGGACCGCTTTTAAATTATATTCTCGGGTTTTTATTTTTTTGGTTTATTTTTTTCATCGGATATCCCAGTTTGACTTCTAAAGTCGGCGGTCTTATGGATGGTTACGGTGCAAAAGTAGCAGGTTTACAGGTGGGAGATAAGATTGTTGCAGTAGATGGTCGTTCCGTTAATTTTTGGGAAGATCTGCAACAGGCGATCCGGGAAAGGAAAATAAGCTCCAGCGTCCAGTTGAAAGTTTCGCGCGATAATCAGGAGCTTGAGTTCAATGTTCCGATTAAGGATAAAGTGCTTAACGATCAGTTAGGCCAGAAGCGCGCTTTAGGTATTATTGGTATCTCCCCTTTTGATGAAGTGGTGGAAGTTAAGCATGGATTTTTTGAATCTGCTTATCTTGGTTTTAAAAAAACCATTGATTTAACAGTAATGACTTATACTGGTTTATGGAGATTGGCCAGCGGGAAGATGTCGATGCGGGATTCCATGACCGGGCCTTTGGGGATATTTTTTATTACTTCTAAAGCAGCAAAATTAGGCTTAATTGCGCTTATGCATTTAATTGCTGTATTAAGTGTGAGTTTAGCAATCTTTAATCTCCTACCGCTGCCGATTTTGGATGGCGGGCATTTATTTCTTTTGGGTCTGGAAAAGTTGAGAAAAAAAGCCTTGGGAGTTAAGGCTGAAGAAATAATTAATAATGTGGGTTTTTCTTTAATGATCACTTTAGCTTTATTTGTTACTTATAATGATATCCTGAGGCTTTATGGAGATAAAATCAGTAAAATAGTGACTAAGTAAATGGAAATTAAAAGAAGAGCTTCTAAGGTTATTAAAATCGGGGATTGTTTAGTTGGCGGGAAAAATCCTATTGTCATCCAATCAATGACTAAGACGAAAACCTCCGATATTGAGAATACCATCAAGCAGATTAATCAATTAGAGCAGGCAGGTTGTCAGATTGTGCGTTTGGCGGTTAAAGATCAATTCGATGCGGCGGCTTTGAAAAAAATTAAGACTAAGACAAAATTACCGCTGGTAGCTGATATTCATTTTTCTTTTCGTCTGGCCCTTGCCGCGATTGAGAGCGGGGTGGATAAGATCAGGCTTAATCCCGGAAATATTGATAAGCCTCAAGAGATAAAAGCGGTGATCAGTGCGCTGAAATCAGCCAAGATTCCTTTACGCATCGGATTAAATAGCGGATCGGTTAAAGATATTGGCCCGCGAAAATCTCAAATGACTGATCGGTTAGTAAATGCCTGTATGCAGTATGTCCGGATGATTGAGAAGCTTAAGTTTAATGATATTGTAATTTCACTCAAGGCAAATAATGTTTTAGATACGGTAGAGGCTTATCGAAAAGTATCCAGAGTTTGCAGCTATCCTTTGCATCTGGGGGTTACTGCTACAGGATCATCTTATAGCGGTATTATTAAATCCAGCGTTGCTTTAGGATCTTTACTACTAGAGGGTATTGGTGATACAATAAGGGTATCGCTTACGGATAATCCGGTAGAAGAAGTAAGGGCGGCTAAGGCGATTCTGGAATCTTTGGGTTTACGTAGTGCAGGAGTCCAGGTGATTAGTTGTCCGACTTGCGGACGCTGTGAATTGGATTTGATCAGTATTGTTAAAGATTTAGAAACAAAGATGGCAGCTAATAAATATAAACAATCTGTTAATCCTTTAAAAGTGGCGGTGATGGGTTGTGTAGTGAATGGACCGGGAGAAGCAAAAGAAGCGGATTTAGGAGTGGCTTTTGGGAAAGGTTCAGGAATATTATTTTCGCACGGCAAAATAGTGAAAAAAATATTGGTAAAAAATTGCGTAAAAACTTTAATACAACAGATCAACCTAAGGAGAGGGCATGGCTCATCTGACGTTAAAAGGTAGGGTACGCGAAGATTTTCTGGCTAAATATAGCAGTGTTTTATTTAAGAGTGCCGGCAATAAAGAAGAAGTTGCCGCAGTTGTTAGGAATATCCTGGAAGGAATTTTAAGCCAGCCGCGCAATCCGCTTAAGGAACAGGAGCGGGATAATATTATTAATGAGTTGGTTGATGAATTTGCGGGGTTAGGACCGATTGAACAATTAATGATGGATCCGGATGTTACGGAAATCATGATTAATGGTACCCATAATGTATATGTGGAGAAATTTGGCAGAAAACAATTGACCACTCTGAAATTTGATAGCGACCAGCAGCTAATGTATGTTATTCAAAAAATTTTATCGCCCACCAGAAGAAGGGTTGATGAATCGGTTCCTTATACCGATATCTGTTTGCCGGATGGCTCCCGCGTGAATATTATTATTCCGCCCCTGGCTTTGGACGGGCCGACGATTACTATCCGTAAGTTTCTTAAGAAAATTGTAACCGCCGAAGATCTGATCAATTTAGGGACATTGGATAGAAGAATGGCAGATTTTTTAATTGCTTGTATTAAGGGTAAGGCTAATATTATATTTGGCGGTGCTACTGGTAGTGGAAAAACTACTACGGTTGGAGTTCTTTCTAGCTATATTGCTAATGACGAACGTACGATTACTATTGAGGATACAGCAGAGTTACATTTAGCGCAAGATCACGTAGTCAGGCTGGAAACTAAGCCGCCGAATATTGAAGGTAAGGGGGAGATTACTATCCGTGATCTTTTTCGCAATACCTTACGTATGCGCCCTCAGCGGATTATTTTGGGCGAGATTAGAAGCGCTGAAGCTTTGGATATGCTTCAGGCGATGTGTTCAGGCCATAACGGAGCACTTTCGGTTATCCATGCGGATACTCCGGAAGATGTTATGTATAGGTTAGAGACAATGATTTTAATGTCCGGAATACCGATTAGCCTGGAAGCGATTCACCGGCAGATTGTTTCATCTTTGCATTTAGTTATTCAGCAGGATCAGCTTGCTGATGGCGGCCGTAAAATTACCCGTATCTCTCAGGTTAATGGTATAAAAAACGGCTGGACTAACCTTGAGGATATTTTTTATTATGAAATTGAGCATGTGGATAGAGATGGAAAGGTGCATGGCCAGTTTAAAGCAACAGGAGTAGTACCGGTATTTTATCCGATCTTTGCCAAACGCGGAGTAGTTTTATCTAAAGAAATTTTTAATAAGGATTAACATGTTTTGGACGAAAGTATTTATTCCCACGTTAAAAGAAACACCTAAAGAAGCAGAATCTTTAAGCCACCAGTTGTTATTGCGGGCGGGGTTTGTGCGTATGCTCATGGCCGGGGCATATACATATTTGCCGATGGGGCTGCGGGTTTTAGAAAAAATCCAGGGTATAATCCGCCAGGAAATGAATGCCTGCGGCGCCAGTGAGTTGCTTTTGCCGGCTCTGCATCCTTTAGAGCTTTGGCAAAAAACCGGCAGGGATAAAGATTTAGGGGAAGTAATGTTTAAGTTTAAGGATCGCCGCGGCAGAGAGCTGTCTTTAGGCCCGACGCATGAAGAAATAATTACTGATTTGGTGAAAAATAATCTTTCCAGCTATCGGCAGTTACCGCTGGTTTTATATCAGATTCAAACTAAATTTCGCGATGAGATCCGGCCGCGTTTTGGTTTAATTCGCTGCTGTGAGTTTATTATGAAAGATGCTTATAGTTTTGACCAGGATGAAGCAGGCTTGGATAAAAATTACCAGTTAATGTATGAAGCATATAAACGGATATTTTCCAGGTGTGGATTAAAAACTTTAATTACTGAGGCGGATTCCGGAGTTATGGGTGGTAAGGTATCTCATGAATTTATGGTTGAGGCTCCACTGGGCGAAGATATAGTATTAGTTTGCCCGGAATGCGGATTGGCTAAAGCGTTTAAAGAAGCAGATGATCTTTGTCCTAAATGTAAAATTAAGATGAATAAAGTTAATACAATTGAAGTGGGCCATATTTTTAAATTGGGCACAAAATACAGCCAGGCC
>JAPLLZ010000028.1:5008-44337 GCA_026387265.1 Candidatus Omnitrophota bacterium | reverse complement strand
TTGGGCACAAAATACAGCCAGGCCATGCAGGCTAATTTCCCGGATAGTTCCGGACAGCTTAAGCCCTTGATTATGGGTTGTTATGGGATTGGGGTATCGCGCCTGATTTCGGCGATTATTGAGCAGAATAATGATGCCGATGGAATTATTTGGCCGCAAGAAGTTTCCCCTTTTGAAATTATGATTCTACCTTTAGATACAACTAATCAAGAGCTTATGCAGGCGGCAAATAGCTTGTATCAGGAACTTAAAAATAGCGGACTGGATGTACTTTTTGATGACCGTAATGAGCGGGCAGGGGTAAAATTTAAGGATGCGGATTTAATTGGTGTTCCGTTAAGTATTGTGATTGGTAAAAAGAGTATTGAAGAAAACAATATTGAATTAAGAATACGCAAGGATAAGAGTACTCAACTTATCCCTAAGGAAGATATTGTAAAGATTATTAAAAAGCTGGTAGCTTAATTAATTTTTGTAGTTTTATAAAGGAGAAGGTGTTGGGTAAGGAAGCTTTAGTCCAAGAATTAAACAGCTTAGTCTCGGCATTTTTAGAGAGCAAGGGCCTTGAGCTGATCGAGCTGATTTATAGGTTTGATGGAAAGAAAATTATTTTAACTGTTTTAGCTGATAAGCCGCAAGGCAATGCCTGCCTGCCGGCTAGGCAGGCATTGGCTACAGATAGCCAAAGCCATAAGGCACAAGCCGATGGTTTGGCTTCCGCTAGCCAAAGCCATAAGGCACAAGGCGCGATTACTTTGCAGGAATGCGCGATTGCCTGCCGCCAAATTAAAGACCTGTTGGAAGAGAAAAATATAATTGATACGGATTATGTTTTAGAGGTTTCTTCTCCAGGGTTGGATCGATTACTTAAGAGCCAGAAGGATTTTTTACGTGTTCTAAATAAAGAAGTGGTGTTTTTTCTTAAGGAATTAGTGTCTGGTAAGTGTCAATGGCAAGGATTAATTTGTAAGGTTAGTGATAATAGTGTGTTTGTCCAGACTCCGGGGGAGATTCTGGAAATTTCGTTAACAAAAATAAACAAGGCAAAGCTGGTAATTTAATAAGAATTGGAGAAAAAATGAGTCAGGAACTTTTAGCAATTATTGAACAGATTGAAAGAGAAAAAGGAATTAAAAAAGAAATTATGCTGGAGGCAGTAGAAAGCGCGATGCTGAGTGCTGCTAAAAGAGTAATTGATTTAAAGCCGGATGAAGAATTTAAGGTGCAGATTGACCGGGAAACCGGGGAGATTCGCGCTTTTCGCAATAATGAGCCAGTGACCAATATTGATTTTGGCCGGATTGCCGCTTCTACTGCCCGTCAGGTAATTATCCAAAAAATGCGTGAAGCAGAAAAAGATGTAGTTTTTATGGAATTTCAGAGCCGCGTAGGGGAGATTGTCAGCGGGACAGTTTATCGTTTTGAAAAAGGTAATGTGATTGTGGATCTGCTGGGTAAAGCCGAGGGGGTTTTACTTAAACGTGAGCAATCTCCTAAAGAAGAATTTAAACAAGGCCAGCGTATCCGGGCTTACGTAGTAGAAGTTAAAAAGGATACTAAAGGCCCGCAGATTATTTTATCGCGTGCGCATCCTAATTTAGTTAAAGAATTATTTGAATTAGAGGTCCCGGAGATTTATGAAGGAATTGTGGAAATCAGGGGCATTTCGCGCCAAGCTGGTGAGCGTACTAAAATTTCTGTTTATTCTAAGAATGAGAAGGTTGATGCCGTGGGTGCTTGCGTAGGAATGCGCGGTAACCGGGTAAGAAATATTGTTAATGAACTGCAAGGAGAAAAAATTGACATTGTGCGTTTTAATGAAGATGTGCGTGAATATATTAAGGCTGCGCTTTCCCCAGCTAAGGTCTCTGAAATTAAACTGGATAGAGAAGGGATGAAAGCCGGAGTGATTGTTGATGATGATCAATTGTCTTTGAGCATTGGTAAACACGGGCAAAATGTGCGTTTGGCTTCCCGCCTGGTGGGTTGGGAGTTGGATATCCGCACCAAGAGTATGATTGCTGCTGAGGCGCTTGGTAGTAAGAAAGAAGGAGAAGCTGTTGTTGCGCAGGGAACAGCGGATAGCCAGTCAGAACCAGCTAAAGTTAAGAAGGTCAAGAAAGAAACTAAGAAAGTTGCTAAAAAAACAACCAAGACTGATACAAAAAAAGATACTAAAAAAGAAGCAAAGAAAGAAACTAGAAAAGAGGATTCTTTAGGGGATCTTTTGGGTGTCGGCCAGAAAATTGCTGATAGCTTAAAAGAAGCAGGGATTAAGAATGTAGATGATATAATTAAGCTGGATGTAGAGGGATTGATAAAAATTAAGGGAATTGGAGAAAAGAAAGCTCAGAAAATTATTGCAGAAGCTAAAAAGCTGTCATAATTTAATATAATTATCCGCTATATATAATGTTAGCGGGCAGCCCCGCCACAAAACTTGGCGGGTGAGAAAGAGAAGATATGCCAAAAACAAAAAAAGAAAAGCCGGCAGTAAAAAAAATAATTAAAGCTAAAATTAAGGTGGAAGCTCACGCTAAGAAGCCTGTTATTAAAATACAGGAGGCAGTTAAGCATAAGCCTGTAACTAAAGCTGTTAAGTCTAAGGCAGTGGCAAAAAAAATTAAAGAAAAAATCCAACCACAGAGCGGTGTTTTACCTTCTGTTGGGCAAAGCCACAAGCCGCAGGGCGGTGGTTTGAGTCATAGGCCTATTTTAAAGCCTGAGGTTAAACATGAAATAAAATCTGAACCGAAGATTGAAATTAAGGTTAAAGCTGAGGTTGGACATAAGGCGGCAGTAAAGCCGGAAGTAAAAGTAGAGTTAAAGCCTGTACATAAGCCTGAAATTAAGGCTAAGGTTGAGCCTGAAATTAAATCTGTAGTAAAACCTGAAATAAAAATAGAGACTGCGCCTGCTCCGGAAAAAGAGATTGAACTGGAATTGCCGATCACGGTTAAAGATTTAGCGATAAAATTACAGGAAAAATCATCGATTCTTATTAAACATCTGATGGGTATGGGGGTAATGATCGGTATTAATCAGCAATTGGATGAAGAGGTTTTAAATAAGCTATGTTTAAAATATAATTTTAGTATTAAGAAAGCTTTGAATGCTGAAGAGGTAGCTTTGCAGGGGCATAAGAAAATAGATCAGCCGCAGGAGCTCAAAAGCCGTTCCCCGATCGTTACTTTTATGGGGCATGTTGATCATGGTAAAACTTCCCTTTTGGATGCTATACGTAATACCAAGGTTACAGAAAAAGAACATGGTGGTATTACTCAGCATATTGGTGCTTATCGGGTTAGCCTCCCCCAGGGAGAGATTACTTTTTTAGATACGCCTGGCCATGAAGCTTTTACGGCGATGCGTGCCCGTGGTGCCCGGATTACTGATATTGTGGTTTTAGTTGTGGCTGCTGATGATGGAATTATGCCTCAGACTCAAGAAGCAATCGATCATGCGCGTGCTGCGCAAGTAGTAATTATTGTGGCAATTAATAAGATTGATAAAGCACAGGCAAATCTTGATATGGTGAAAAAACAGCTCTCTGCCGCCGGATTAACTCCTGAAGATTGGGGTGGAAAAACAATTACTGTTCCAGTTTCGGCGAAAACCGGCGCAGGAATCGATAGTTTGCTTGAGATGATTTTGTTGCAGGCTGAGATCATGGAGCTAAAAGCTAATCCTAATCGCCTGGCTTACGGAGTAGTGGTAGAAGCGAGAATGGCTAAGGGTAGGGGTCCGGTAGCTACCCTGCTTGTACAGAATGGGACGCTGCATCTTAATCAGAATATTATTGTAGGCAATTTTTACGGAAAAATCCGGGCAATGCTTAATGACCGCGGGCAGGGAGTAACTACTGTGGGTCCGGCAACACCGGTAGAGGTTTTGGGGATTAGTGGAATTCCCCAGGTTGGCGAGCAGTTTTTTGTAATTGAGGATGAAAAGCAGGCTAAAAGTTTAATTGCATCCCGCGCGGAAAAAGAAAAACAGTCGCAAATCAAAGAGGTAAAAAGAGTAAGCCTGGAAGAAGTGCATACTCAGATTGCCGCAGGAAAAATTAAGGAATTAAATTTAATTATCAAAGCGGATGTTCAGGGATCGTTGGAAGCAATTAAAGATACGCTGGATAAACTGAATGTTTCTGAGATAAAAATTAATATCATGCATATGGGAGCCGGAAATATTAATACTTCTGATGTAGTTTTAGCAATGGCTTCTGATGCTTTACTGTTAGGTTTTAATGTTTCTGCTGATGAGCCGGCAAAAGAGCTTATCTCTAAAGAGGGCGTAGAATTAAAAATATATAATATTATATATGAGTTAGCTAATGATATAAAAGCTGCGGTTGAAGGCATGCTTGATCCGAAATTAAAGAAAGTATTTTTAGGCAGGGCGGAAGTCAGGAAAATGTTTAAACTTTCCCGTTCCGGTATTATTGCCGGATGCATGGTGACTAAGGGTAAGATTAACCGTAATTGCCTGGTGACCTTGATGCGTAATGGCGCAGTTGCTTTTGAAGGTAAAATCTCCAGCCTTAAGCGTTTTAAGGATGATGTGCGTGAGGTAGGCGAAGGGTTTGAATGTGGTATTGCTATCGGCGGGTTTGATCAGTTACTCGAGGGCGATATTATTGAAGCTTATGATATAGAAAAAATAGCAAGAAAATTATAATGAAAACTCTAAACTCGAAACACGAAACTCTAAACAAATTCAAAACTCGAAACTCAAAACTCAAAACTACTATTGTTTTCAACATTTGAGTTTTGGATTTCGGGTTTGTTTAGGATTTAGAGTTTAGGTTTTAGAGTTTAATATATAAAAAACTAAAATATGGCTAAAAAACGAATATTCAGCGGAATGCGTCCTACAGGCAAATTACACCTTGGCCACTTAGTGGGTGCTTTGACTAACTGGACTAAATTGCAAGAAGAGTACGAATGTTTTTTTATGATTGCTGATTGGCACGCATTGATGTCTGAATATGAAAATCCAGCTGAACTTAAAGCCAACATGCTGGACAATGCTATTGATTGGTTATCTTGTGGGATTGATCCTGAGAAATCCGCTATTTTTATTCAATCGCAAGTCCCCCAGCATCTTGAACTTTCTTTCATTCTTTCTCTAATTACTCCTTTGGGCTTGCTTGAACGTTGCCCCACCTATAAAGAACAGCTGCGCCAGGTAGATAACCGTGATTTAAGTACATATGCTTTTTTAGGTTATCCGGTTTTACAAGCTGCGGATATCTTACTTTATAAGGCTGATGGCGTGCCTGTAGGTGAAGATCAGCTACCGCATTTAGAGTTGACCCGGCAGATTGTGCGTAAGTTTAATCATCTATACAAGACAGAATGTTTTCCGGAGCCTAAGGCTTTGCTTGCTCAGACTACCCGACTTCTGGGGTTGGATGGACGTAAAATGAGTAAAAGTTATAATAATTATATTTCTCTTTCTGATGCACCCGAGATTATCCGTAAAAAGGTGCAGGGCATGTTTACCGATCCAGAGCGTATTCGCGTTACAGATTGCGGGCATCCGGATAAATGCAGTGTTTTTTCTTATTATGCGGCATTTTCTTCTCATTTTAAGCAAAAAGTTCATGATCGTTGCACGAAAGGTGCGATTGGTTGTACGGAATGTAAAAAAGAATTAGCTGCTTTACTGGTTGATTTGTTAATGCCGATTCAGGAGAAAAGGCAGGCTTTAGAAAAAGACAAAAAGTATATCTATGAGATTTTATCTGCTGGTAAGCAAAAGGCATTGTTGGTAGCTGAAAAAACCATTGCGCAGGTGAGGGAACTGCTTAAGATTTAATATGAACCCCGCACCTCCTATGAATTCAACTATTAAAGTCAATTGGTTAAATAAATTAAATAAGAGAGAAGGTGCGGGGTGAACTATAAAATCCGCCTGGATATGTTTGAAGGGCCGTTGGATTTACTGTTATATTTAGTAAAAAAAGACCATCTGAATATTTATGATATACCGATTGCCAAGGTTACTCAGCAGTATTTAGAATATATTAATTTGATGCAGCTTTTGGATTTAAATATTGTCGGTGAATTCTTGGTGATGGCGGCTACGCTGATGCAGATAAAATCTAAGATGCTTCTTCCGGCCGAAGAGCTGGCGGCTCTGGAAGAAGAAGAGGATCCGCGCGCAGAATTAGTAAAAAGGCTGCTAGAGTATGAAAAATTTAAACAAATCGCCGAAAACTTAAAACAAAGGGAAATCAGCCAGCAGGAGGTTTTTAAACGCCCCAAGAGCGAAGAACCTTTGGATAGCAAAACTCCGGATAAGCAGGAAGTAACTTTTGAAGCCAGCATTTTTGATTTAATTAGTGCTTTTTCGCAGGCACTAAAAGATGTCCCCCGTGAAGTTTTTTATGAGGTAATCAAAGATCAGTACACTGTTGAGCAGAAGGTTCATGATATCCTGCATTTGCTTTTAGTGCAAACAGAGGTTAAGCTGTCGGAGTTATTCGCTAAAACCAAGAGCAAGCTGGAAATTGTGGTAATCTTTTTAGCAATTTTGGAACTGGCAAAAATGAAAGAAATCATCGCCCGTCAAAATTTAGAATTTGAAGATATAGTCATATCCAGAAATAAAGAAAATATTATTCCCTATGAGCGAAGAGACCAGACACACACTGCTGAAGGCCAATAATCCTATTGTTACCGATACTAAGGAATCCGAAGAGGATGTAGTCCTGAATATATCCTTAAGGCCAAAAAAGTTTACCGAGTTTGTCGGCCATAAAGATATCGTAGATAATTTAAAGATTTCTATTCAGGCTGCCAAAGAGAGAAATGAACCTTTGGAGCATGTACTTTTGAGCGGTCCTCCGGGATTAGGTAAAACTTCTTTATCGCATATTATTGCTCATGAAATGGGGGCGAAAATTACCGCTACCAGCGGACCGGCGATTGAGCGGGCCGGGGATTTAATCGGCATATTAACTAATCTGGAGAGCGGAGATATTTTATTTATTGATGAGATACACCGGATGTCCAAGGTGGTTGAAGAATTTCTGTACCCGGCAATGGAAAGTTTTCAGATTGATTTTGTAATTGATAAAGGCCCCTACGCTAAAACTATCAAGTTTAATCTTAAACCATTTACTTTAATCGGGGCAACTACGCGCTCCGGGCTTTTGGCGGCTCCGCTTAGAGGCAGGTTCGGTATATTTTATAGCTTGGATTTTTATAAAATTGAAGACCTGGCTAAAATTATAAAAAATTCTAGTCAATTATTAGCGGTAAAGATTGATGATGAGGCAACTTTGGAAATTGCCAAGCGCTCACGCGGCACTCCGCGGATTGCCAACCGGCTCTTACGCCGGGTCAGAGACTATGCCCAGGTTTTAAAAATTGAAAATGTTAACTTGACTTGCGCCTCCAAGATTCTTAATGAGTTGGGTATTGATCAGGCAGGTTTTGATGATCTGGACCGTAAAGTTTTAAAATTTATTTTGGAGTCATTTAACGGCGGGCCGGTGGGGATTGAATCGTTAGCTGCCAGCCTTAATGAAGAAGTCGATACGATTGAAGATGCCGTTGAACCGTATCTTTTAATGGCGGGATACTTAAAGCGTACTTCGCGCGGCAGGATCGCTACGCGTAAAGCTTTTGAACATTTTGGGTTAAAGTTCAACCAGGAACAACAGGAAGAAATTTTTTAGTTGTTTTAAATGGATATCCTACTGCATATCTGCTGCGGGCCTTGTTTAATCTATCCTTTTAACCGGTTAAAAGACCAGGGGTTTGCAATCAGTGGATTTTATTATAACCCTAATATTTATCCGCCTGTTGAATACGAGCGGCGCCTTGAAGGGGTGAAAGTTTTAAGCCAGGAATTTTTACTGGAAGTTGAATACCCTGAATATAGGGAATTAGAATTTTTACAAGCCGTTTGTCCTCAAGAAAATCTACCTGTATCTGAGCGTTGTGTAATTTGCTGGTCATTGCGTTTACGTAAAACTGCCAAGCACGCTAAGCAAAAAGGTTTTAGCGCATTCAGCACTACTCTGTTGGTCAGTCCATATCAGAACCACGAGTTGCTTAAACAGGCAGGAGAACAAATCAGCCGGGAAATTGGTATTGATTTTTATTATGAAGATTTCCGGTCTGGTTTTAAGCAGGCGCAGGTAGAAGCTAGAAATAGGGGAATTTACCGTCAGAAGTATTGTGGCTGCCAGTATTCAATGCAGCCTTAAGTTTTACCGGCCGCAGGAAAAGCAGTTGTATATTTACGTAAGGAGTAAGCGGAAATGAAAAATAAGATACTGCTCATATTTTTATTTTGTTGCATATTTGGGTTTAAAACAGTCCAGGCTGAAGATGTTCAACCTCAAGCTCAAGCCTCCGCCGCTCGCGGCATCTGGGTATCGGTATTTTCCAGCAAAAGGATGCTTTATTCTGAACAGGGAGTACGTAACCTGATTTCCCAATGCAATAAAGCCAAAATAAATGAGATTTATCTGCAGATTTTTCAGTCCGGGAATGCTTATTATGATTCAAAAATTTGTGATAAAACAAAATATGACCAGATGGTTGCTTCCGCAGGATTAGATACGCTGGATTTATTATTAAGGGAAGCTGGACAAAACAATATTAAAGTTTTCGCCTGGGTGAATATTTTAGGTTTAGGTAAGAATGAAAAAGCGGACATATTAAATAAATATGGCCGCTCCATACTTACCCGTGATCAGTATCAAAGGACATCAAAAACTTCTAATAATCTTGAATTAGATAAATATTATTTAAGGGAGGATATGATATTTTTAGAGCCTGGCGATCCAAAGGTTGAGGCTTATATTTTAACGATTATTAATGAGATTATTAACCGTTACCCGTTATTTAGCGGGATACACTTGGATTATATGCGTTATCCATCTCCTGTTCCGTTTGTTCCCGGCTCCCGATTTAATAAATTCGGGCTAACCTATGGTTATGGATCGGTAAATGTGGAACGCTTCCGCGAGAAAACCGGAATTAATGTTCTTGATGCGTTAAACAATGAAGATGAGTATTTGGCTTGGGATAATTGGAGGCGCCAGCAGGTTACGGAGTTAGTGCGTAAGATATCCAGTCTGGTTAAAGTAAAGTCTCCCAGTTTAGTGGTTTCTTGCGCAGTTATTCCGGTTGTGGAGCGTGCATATAGTAATGCATTCCAGGATTGGTCGGTTTGGTTGGAAGAGGGGATTATCGATTACGTAGTATTAATGTCCTACACTAAAGACAATCAGTTTATTAAAGAAACAATAAAATCTAGTTTAGGCCATCGCGGTAAAAGGAAAATTTATGTCGGCTTAGGCGCTTATCTGATGAAAGACGCCCCGGATTTATTTTTTAATCAATTCCGTTTGGTTAGCGATCTGGCTCCAGACGGCATAGTACTTTATTCCATTGACGATTTAACCGATCAAATTATAAGCTACTTGAATTAACCTGTCTTATAGTGGGACAGCGGTTATTTTTTAAGCAATAACGCTGTTAATATTTTTATGTTAAAACTTTCTGAATTTGATTATCCTCTCCCCAAGGAATTGATTGCGCAATACCCTTTGAAAAAAAGAGAAGAGGCACGCCTCTTAACGGTAAACCGCAAAACTGGGCAGATTACTCACGGGGTGTTTAAGGATATTATCGGGTTTTTAAAAAAGAACGATTTGCTGTTGCTTAATGATACAAAAGTTTTGCATTGCCGTTTAATGGGGAAAAAGACAACCGGCGGCAGAGTCGAAATCTTACTTACCCGCCGTCTTAACGGAACAACATTCTCTTGTTTAGTGCAGCCTAGTCGCACAAAAACCGGGGAAAAGATTCTTTTTGCTTCAGGTTCTGTAATCGGCACGATTAGCAGCCGGGGGCAAATTAGTTTTAAGCAAGCGGATGCAGACCAGATTTATAGTTTTGGAATTGTTCCTTTGCCGCCTTATATTAAACGGGCGCCTGAAGATTTAGATACAGTTTATTATCAGACGGTTTATGCAAAAAATGAAGGTGCGCTTGCTTCGCCTACCGCCGGCCTGCATTTTACTCAAGAAATACTTAAAGAAATTCATGACGCGGGAGTAAACCTGGGTTATGTTACATTGCATGTCGGGTTGGGTACGTTTCGCCCGGTAAAATGTGAAAATATTACTGAGCACAAAATGGAGCCGGAATTTTTTTCAGTTCCTGATCCTACTATCGCCGCGTTGAATAAAGTAAAGGCGGATAAGGGGCGTGTTATTGCTGTTGGCACAACCAGCCTGCGGGCATTAGAAACTTATGTCACTGGGCGTAAAGAAGGTAATACAGATTTATTTATCTATCCGGGGTATAAATTTGCATTAGTAGACTGTTTATTGACTAATTTTCACTTGCCTATGACTACCCTTTTAATGTTGGTTTGTGCTTTTGGTGGTAAAGAATTAATGATGAAGGCGTATCAAGAGGCGATAGATCATAAATACCGGTTTTATAGTTATGGCGACGCGATGTTGATTGTTTAGGTTGATTTTGTAAAGTTATGCAAAGGGAAGGTTTTGTGTCTCTACAATAAAAATGAAATGTTCGTCATATTAAAATATGTATACTTTAATCCATCAAGACAAAAATACTAAAGCCCGGTTGGGCAAGGTGACTACGGCGCATGGGGAGTTTGATACTCCGGCTTTTATGACGGTAGGCACGCATGCTACGGTAAAAGGGTTGATGTTTAAAGATGTGCAAGAAGCAGGTGCGCAGATAATTTTAGCCAATGCCTACCATGTGTTCTTAAGGCCAGGGATGGAAATTATTAAAAAAGCCGGCGGATTGCATAAATTTATGAGCTGGGATAAGCCGATACTTACCGATAGCGGCGGGTATCAGGTTTTTAGTTTAGCGCTTTTTCGAAAAATGTATGATCGGGGGGTGGAATTTCAATCGCATATCGACGGATTAAAGCATTTTCTTACGCCTGAAGATGTAATTAAAAACCAGGAAATTCTGGGTTCGGATATTATAATGCCGCTTGATGAATGTGTGCAATATCCGTGCACTAAAGAGGAATCCAGGCTGGCCATGGAGCGTACTGTGGCTTGGGCAAAAAGGTCAAAGGCGGCTAAGCTTGTTGATCAAAGTTCATTATTTGGAATCGTCCAAGGGGCTACTTATGAAGATTTGCGCAGTGAATGCGCAAAACGTTTAGTGGATATGAATTTCGATGGGTATTCTATTGGCGGAGTTTCTGTTGGTGAGAGCAGCAATTTAATATATAATATTATTGAGTTGGTTGCCGGATTACTGCCGCCGGATAAGCCGCGTTATGCAATGGGGATTGGTTATCCTTTTGATATTGTTGAGGCAGTGGAGCGGGGAGTGGATATGTTTGATTGTGTAATTCCTACCCGCTACGGAAGAAACGGTACTGCTTTTACCAGCGGCGGAAAAGTTTCTATTCGCAACGCTGCCTATACTGAAGATTTCAGTGCTTTAGACCCCAAATGCGGTTGTTATACCTGCCAGAATTTTTCCCGGGCTTATTTGCGGCATTTGTTTAATGCTAAAGAAATGCTGGGTTTGATTTTACTGAGCCTGCATAATGTTTATTTCTTTCTGGATTTAATGCGCCAGATCCGCCAGGCAATCAAAGAGGACAAGTTTACTCAATTTAAACAGATGTTTTTAATGAATTATAATAAACAAATATGCGCATAGATATTATTAGTATCTTTCCTAAGATGTTTTCTGCGGTGTTAGATGAGTCAATTATCAAGCGTGCACAGCAGAAAGGCAAAGTAAAAATCTTTACACATGATTTAAGAGATTATACTTTGGATAAGCACTCTAAGGTTGATGATCGTCCATTCGGCGGCGGCAGCGGGATGGTGTTACAGGTTGAACCAATCTTTAGGGCGATACAGGCAATTAAGAAAAAGGTTAAGTCAAAAAGCAAAGTCATTTTATTGTCTCCCCAAGGGAAAAGGTTGAACCAAGCTTATGCTAAAAAATTGTCTGTTTGCCGTAATTTAATATTGATCTGCGGCCATTATGAAGGGGTAGATGAGCGGGTCAGGCAGTATTTGGTGGACGAAGAAATTTCCATTGGGGATTATATTCTCACCGGAGGAGAGTTAGCGGCGATGGTTTTAGTAGATAGCTTAATCAGATTGATCCCCGGGGTGCTGGGAGATAAAAATTCCTTGAATTTTGAGTCATTCGAAGGTAATCTATTAGAATATCCACAATATAGCCGGCCAGCTAAATTTAAAAATTGGCTGGTACCTGGTGTGTTAGTATCGGGTGATCATGATAAGATTCTTGCTTGGCGTAAGCTTCAGGCGCTTAAGCGCACAAAGCTGCGCAGGCCGGATTTGTTGAAAAAATAAGAAAAGGATTTCGTTAAACAAGAGCATGCGGTGCTCAAATTCGTCCGCCACGATTTATGGCGGAATCATTCAAGGAGGAAGTAGTAATGGATATCAAATCAATTGAGGCAAAATTTACGAAGAAAGAGATGCCGGCGGTTAATGTCGGAGATACGGTTAAAGTGCTTACCAGAATTCCTGAGGGGCCGGATAAATTTCGTCTTCACCCTTTTGAAGGCGTGGTGATTGCTAAGAGCGGATCGGGTACTAAACTTAATTTTACCGTAAGAAAAGTTTCTTCCGGCGAGGGGGTAGAAAGGGTGTTTCCGCTTTATTCTCCGGTTATCGACAGTATTGAAATTATTCGTTTGGGTAAGGTAAAAAGAGCTAAGCTTTACTATTTAAGAGAGAAGATTGGTAAACACGCTACTAAAATAGAAAGCAAAGAAGAAAAAGCTTAAGTTGTTGTCATACGAAAGAAAGCTAAAAAACAAAGGCTACGATTTAATTATCGGCGTAGATGAGGCAGGGCGCGGCCCTTTAGCCGGGCCGGTAGTGGCGGCGGCAGTTTGTTTAAAAAGTTTTAAGTTTGTTCACCGGATAGATGATTCAAAAAAATTAACTCCGGCGAGAAGACAAGCTGCTTTTGTGGAAATAAAAAGCAAATCTTTATACGCGATTGCCGCAGTTAACCATATTAAGATTGATCAGGTTAATATCCTGCAAGCAACAATTTTAGCTATGCAGAAGGCGATTGCAGGAGTAACTAAGCAGCTGACCGACAAGGAACTAAAACGCGCTTTTGTGCTAATTGACGGTAATATGCGGTTTAAGCTGGATTTACCTTATCAAAGTATTGTGGGGGGAGATGGTAAATCGTTAAGTATTGCCGCAGCAAGTATCCTGGCCAAAGAGCGGCGTGATCAGATTATGGCCGCATTTCATAAAATTTATCCGCAGTATGAATTTATTAAACATAAAGGTTATCCTACGCAATTGCATCGGGCTATTTTAAAAGAAAGAGGGCCGATCGCTATCCATAGAAAGAGTTTTTTAAGGTGTTGTCAGGAAATTTAGAATTTGGAAAAGCTGCTGAAAATGCAGCCGCCAGGTTTTTAAAAGCCCAAGGCTATAAAATTCTTGAGCGCAACTATAGAAATAAGCTTGGTGAAATTGATATTATCGCACAGCAAAATGGGGCAATTTGTTTTGTGGAGATTAAAGCCAGGCATTCGCTTGATTTCGGAACACCTCAGGAAGCAGTCTCTGCGCAAAAGCAAAAACAGATCTCCAGGGTCGCGGTTGCTTATTTAAAGTTGAATAATCTTTTAGGGCATACTGCGCGTTTTGATGTGCTTGCGCTTTTGTATGTAAATAATCAACCGGAGATATCCTTAATCAGGGATGCCTTCGAATTAAAACAGGATTTTACAATTTAAATATGAAATATAAAAATCAAAGCCTAACTAAATATTTAAATGATCTTGCTGCCAGGCTGCCTGCTCCGGGAGGCGGATCAGCTGCGGCTTTAAATGCTGCTTTAGCTGCCGGTTTAGTGAGTATGGTAGTTAATTTTACCTTAGGCAAGCCCAAGTATGCTGCCTTTACGAAAGAGTTAAAGGCAATATTAACTAAATCTGAAAGATTAAGAAAATATTTTCTGGACTTGGTGGATTTAGATGTGTTGGCTTATCAAAGCAAGGATGCTGCAAAGATGCTGGCGGTACCTTTGCGCTTGGCCAAACTTTGTTGCCAGGCGCAGCAATTATGCCCGTCGTTAGTCAAGAAGGGTAATATTAATTTAATCAGCGATGTGGCAGTAGCTGCTGTTTTATTGGAGTCAGCTTTTGTTTGCGCTTGTTTTAATGTAGAGATTAATCTAAAAAGCTTAGCTGATAGCAAGCGTACTGGTAAAATTATAAAAGAACTAAAGCAGATGCAAAAAATAGTTCTAAAGATTCGTAAGGACACGGAGGATAATGTTGGCAAAGTTATTAGAAGGTAAAATTGTCGCTGATAAGATTAAAGAGAAGGTTAAAAACAGTGTGCTGAGTTTAAGACAGGCTCCGGTTCTGGCTAGTATTTTAGTAGGAGATAATCCCAGTGCTTTGGCTTATGTCAAGATTCAGGCTAAGGTTGCGCAGAGTTTGGGGATAACCTATAAACTGTATCAGTTGGAGCAGAATATTTCCCAGGATCAGTTGATTGATTTTGTGCTTAAGTTAAATGCTGATACTTCGGTGAATGGTATTATCGTTCAGGTTCCCCTTCCGCCAGATATTGATTATATGAAGATATGTGAGTTTATCCAGCCCAATAAAGATGTCGAAGGGATGCATCCGACCAATATTGGAAAAGTTCTTTTCGGCAAAGCCAGGATTGCGGCTTGCACAGCTAATGCTGTAATGGAATTACTGGATTCTATCGGCCTAGATTTGTATGGGAAAGAAGTGGTAATTGTTGGACATAGCGAAATCGTGGGCAAACCATTGGCGATGCTTTTGTTGGAAAAATTTGCTACAGTGACAGTTTGCCATATTGCTACTAGCAAAGCCGGTAAGTTAGAAGATCATGTAAAAAGAGCAGAAGTTTTGATTGTCGCGGTTGGCCAGGCCGGTTTGATTAAAGGCGAATGGATAAAGGAAGGTGCCGTGGTTGTAGATGTAGGCATAAACCATTTAAATGATAAAATTGTCGGTGATATTGAATTTGAATCAGCCGCAAAGCGCGCTGCCTATATTACTCCTGTGCCGGGAGGAGTGGGGCCATTAACTGTGGCCATCTTAATGCGTAATTTAGTGGAAGTCGCTAAAGCGCAGCAGTCTACAAAATCATAAACTATTTTTAATTTTGTTTAGAAATGACATTTAAAGAAAAAGTTCAAGCAGGTAAATTTTTACTTACTTCGGAAGTCGGCCCGGAAAAAGGCATGCATGCTGAAAGATTATTGGAAGATGCTGAACTTATCCGTAATAAAGTCGATGCGATTAATGTTACGGATTTACAGAGTTCAGTAATGCGTTTAGGGTCCTTAACCGTAAGTTATTTGCTTAAACAAAAGGGTTTTGAGCCGATTTATCAGTTAACCTGCCGCGACCGTAATCGCCTGGCCTTACAATCAGATTTATTGTCTGCTGCAGCCTTGGGAATTCAGAATATCTTGATTGCTACCGGAGATCACCCAAGCTTAGGTGATCATCCGCAGGCCAAACCGGTGTTTGATTTAGACTCGGTGCAATTGTTGCAGGTAGCTAGAAAATTGGAGACCGGCTTTGATATGCAGGGCCATAAATTAGAAGGGAATCCGCCCGTATTTTGTATTGGCGCAGTGGTTAATCCCGGTTCAGACCCATTGGCTCCGCAGATTATGAAAATGGAGAAAAAAATTTCCGCAGGTGCTGAATTTTTTCAGACCCAGGCAGTTTTTGATGTAAAGACTTTTGAGAATTTTATCTCTCAGGTTAAAAATTTTAAAGTTCCGGTTATGGCGGGTATTGTTTTGTTAAAATCGGCAGCTATGGCCAGATATATGAATAAGCATGTTGCCGGTATTTCTGTTCCGCAAGAGTTAATTGCGGAGATGGATTCTTGCAAGGACAAGGTGGCTACTTCCATAAAAATTGCCAGTCGTTTAATCAGGCAATTAAAACCGATGTGCCAGGGGATTCATATTATGTCTATTGGTTGGGATAAAATTGTCCCGCAGGTCTTAGAAGCGAGCGGATTATAAAAAATATATTTAATTCTATAAGCGAGGTTGTAAAAACATGGCACTAAACTTACCGCAGATACCCGGAGCAAGAAAAAAAGGGGTTATACTTATCAGTTCGGAAGATGACCTTAAAAAATTAGATGATTATTTAATTGTTGATACTGTTTGCGTTGATGGGCCTACAGGAGCAGTATTTAAAATAGCACAATTAATTGCTGAGAAATATAAAGTTGGTATTAAAGTGGTCAGTAATCTAGGATTTAGCGGGCAGTTGCCTGAAAGTGTTCAAATTATTAATAGCTCAATTCAGGAGATTGTCGGCGAGGGCAGGGCTGAAGCGGTTAAATTTAAAGATGGGAAAGCTGTTGGGGTATGTTTGGTTGTGTTTGTAGATAAGTCCATGCCGGATTCTTCTAGTGAGCAAGTTAAGCCAGGGCAGTTGCCTCAACTATTGGCGGAATTAGGGACAAAAGGAACGCAGGGCGTATTAAATCTTACGCGCCAGTCATTAGAAAATGCAATAAATCAAAAAGGCCCTGATGCAAAAATAGAATTTCCGGAAACAAACTATTACCTGCCTTTAATTTATGCCCTGTTGAATATTGAAGTAAAAAATCTGCAGGATTGCCGGGCAGCTTTTGTTCAAGCTGAGGCTTTGGCCGTTAATCAGGCTGCTTCTAGTGGTTTGATGATTAACTCTGCGGATGGTTTATTAAACCAAGGGGTGGCAGTTTTAATTTGTGAAGAAATTCTCGCTGTTTTGGCTGTGTTAAATCAAGAACATCCGAAAGAGGGGATTGGTTTTATTCCGGATAAAATTTTACGGTCACTAGGATTGCAATTGGTTGATGGCAGGATTGCCGGTATTGCGGTCATCTTGGGTCCGGCTAAAGATGAACAGTCGGCTGTGCAGTTGATTCGAGATTTTCAGTCTAAAAGTATATTGTTCCCTTAGGAGATGATTATCTTTCAGCAATTTATGCGGTTAACTTTGCGGTGCGCGCTCCTTTAATCTACGGCGGAAATAAGCCCGGGCAATGGAAAGAGATCTCCGATTATATCCGTAATCGCGTTCCAGCATTTATTCTTCTGCTTAGCCATGTAGATGAACTTTTAGTGGCTACAGGTTTGGGGGCTTTGGCTTTCGGCCTGCCGATAATTACAGATTTAGAGGTACCACAATTAGGTAAGATTGATACGACTCTGTTTGAAGCTTTAGTTACTGAGAAAGATTATGCTAAGTTACCTTCTAAATGTATTTTGACACGCGGGATTAAAGTTAAAATGTCACAGGTGGCTGTGCCTGTGCCGTATGCTGCGGCATTTGAAGGTGAGCGTGTACGTAGGGAACAGTTGGCTGTTGAATTTGGAGGTAAGGCGTCAGCTGTGATTGAATTTTTAAGTTCTGGTGATGAAGCCAGCATTACTGATGGTAGTGTAGAATTAATTGGCCCGGCTATTGATCAGTTACCTGCCGGGAGCAAATCTTTACCTTTGGCAATTGTCGTAGATGTTTTTGGGCGCAAAATGCAAAAAGATTTCGAGCCGATACTGGAAAGGCAGATCCATCGTTTTGTTAACTATTGTATGGGCCTGATGCATATGGGCCAGCGCGATATGGTTTGGATCAGGATCTCTAAAGATGCATATGGCAAAGGTTTTAGGCTAAAACATCTAGGAGTCATTTTACATGCGATGTTGCATGCGGAATATAGCGCTATTGTGGATAAAGTGCAGGTCAAACTTTATACCACTCAGGATGATGTGTCTAGAATTTCAAGTCAAGCTCAGCAAACTTATAATCAGCGTGATGAACGTTTAGCCGGTATGACTGACGAAAGCGTAGATACATTTTATTCCTGTTTATTGTGCCAATCTTTTGCTCCTAACCATGTTTGCGTGGTTACTCCGGAGCGCTTAGGTTTGTGCGGAGCGTATTCCTGGTTAGATGCTAAAGCTTCTTTTGAAATTATTCCTACCGGTCCTAATCAGCCGATTCTCAAAGGTAATCTTTTAGACGGCCGGCTTGGCCAATGGGATAATATAAATACATTTGTGCAGCAGAAGTCCAATCAGACTATTGAGGCAGTAAGTATGTATTCATTAATGGACGGGCCGCAATCATCATGCGGATGTTTTGAGTGTATTGTGGCCATTGTGCCTGAAGCTAACGGGGTAATGCTAGTGCATCGTGATTATGTTGGGAGTACTCCTTCGGGGATGAGTTTTACAACTTTAGCCGGATCAGTCGGAGGCGGAGTACAGACTCCGGGTTTTCTCGGGGTGGGTAAATTATATATTTTAAGTAAAAAGTTCATTTCTGCTGAAGGCGGATTAGCCAGAGTCGTTTGGATGCCTAAGGAACTTAAGGAAATTTTAGGAGATAAGTTAAAATCCAGAATTCAGGAGATTGGCCAGGATGGTTTATTAGATAAGATTGCTGATGAATCTGTGGCTACTACTTTGGAAGAATTATTGGTTTTTCTAAAGAAGGTAGAGCATCCGGCGTTAACGATGGATGCGATAATATAAAAGTGTTCTTGACCCCATCTCATAACCATAAAAAATTTATAACTGAATTTTTTATATTCGATGGGTTTCACCAGATTTAAAACCAGGGTGTTCAATTTCGCTGGACAATAGATTGCGGCGCTCAATACTTACTCGCTTACGCTCGTAAGTATTTCGCTGGATAAAATCTATAAGGTGCTCAAATTTTTCTTGACGTGGACAGTTTAATGTATATAATAATGAACAGATAAATGAATAACCGACTCCCGCCTATATTCTTAAGTACAGCAATCGCAATATTATCTGTTTTTTGTTGTGTTGAGTGTGTTTTTGCTCAAGAGACAAAGGAGTCACCTTCATTCGAAAAACTTACATCTGTAAAACAGGAACAGGCCAAGAAATACCGGGAGGCAGGTTTAGAATGCCAGCGAATTGGTAATGCTGCTGAAGCATTAGGTTTATATCAGAAGGCCGTTGCTATATATCCTGATTTTGCCGTTGCCTACAATGATTTAGGGGTAGTTTTTGAAGCATTGGGTCGTCTTGATCAGGCAGAAGAAAGTTATTTAAAGTCAGTCAAAATTGATCCTCTTTATGCTAGCGCTTATACAAATTTGGCGCTTCTTTATGAAGGCAAGCGTGACTTAGAAAAGGCAGCATTTTATTGGAATAAACGCGTAGAGGTGGGCCAGGAGGATGATCCCTGGACTCAAAAAGCAGCAAGCCGGCTGCGTGATATCCGTAGTTCTTTATCCGGGCGCCCGTTTTCTGATGAACGGGAGCAAGAGATTCTGGATTTGATGCAAGATGTCGCGCAGGATAAAGGCGAGGTTAACAAAAACAGTACGACTCTTGCCCAATCGCATTTCAAAAAAGCCAAATTGAGTTTTAATAGAGGGGATATGGCTACGGCAATCAAAGAGGCATTAGATGCCCAATATTTAGATCAGGATAACCCGGAGATTGAAGCGTTTATTGAAAAAGCAGAGCTAAGGGCTCTGACGCGATAGAAACGTACCGCAAAACATCTTTCCTTATACATTGAATTCCTTGATTAATTAATGGCCAAAAAAAGTTTATTCTTGATTGATGCCACTGCATTCTGCTATCGAGCATTTTATGCTTTAAGTAGCTTGAGTACATCTGGCGGCCAGCCGACAAATGCGGTTTACGGATTTATAAATATTCTTACCAAAATACTAAAAGAACATAAGCCCGATTATTTGGTTTGTTGTTTTGATTTATCGCGTATCACTTTCCGTTCGAAAAAATTTGCAGAATATAAAATGCAAAGAGCAGCAATGCCGGATGACTTGATTAGCCAGATACCGATAATTAAAGAAGTTGTCGCAGCATATGGAATCCCGATTTTTGAAAAAGAAGGTTTCGAAGCCGACGATCTGATTGCTCAGCTGGCGAAAAGTGCAGCATCAAAGTCTATGCCGGTAACGATTGTCAGCAGCGATAAAGATATCCTGCAATTAGTAAATAAACATATCCAGGTATTGAGTCCTTCTAAAGATAGCGGAATACTTTATGATGTGGCCAAAGTAAAAGAGCGTTTTGGAGTTGTTCCGGAGCAGGTGGCAGATATTATTGCTTTAATGGGGGATTCTGCGGATAATCTTCCGGGTGTCCCGGGAATCGGCGAAAAAACTGCTCAGAAGCTTATTGTGGAATTTGGTGCTGTAGATAAATTATTAAAGAATGTTGCTAAAGTTAAGCCGGATAAGATAAGAGAGATGATTATTGAACATAGTCAGCGTATTAAATTGAACAAAGAACTAATTAGCCTGGATCAGGAGTTAGAACTGGATTTGGATTTAAAGAAAGCTAAAACCGGCCAACCTGATTATGCCCAGTTAGCCAGTATTTTTAAGAGATTAGAATTTAAGAAGTTGTTGGGAGAGTTGCCGGATGCAGTAGATAAGATTACGCCCGCTAGTTTATTTAGCTGCAATCAGGAGGAATTATCCGATATACTTGAATATTGTAACGAAGTTACTGTTTACGGATCTTGTTTTGATGATTTATTTTTCGCCATAGAAGATAAATTTTTTAGCGCTAAGCTTTGCGCGCAGGCGCGTTTGGTTATTGCTGATCCCCGGATAAAAAAGACCGGCCATGATCTTAAAAAATTAAAAGTTGCATTGGCTAAGGAAGGTTTGATTCTAAACGGTTTGGATTTTGATACGATGATCGCGGCGTATTTGTTAAATCCATCGCGGGCAAGTTACGCACTAGAGGATTTAGCTCTGGAAAATCTAGGGGAGTTTATCCGTCCGCAAACATTGGGTGAACAAGAAGCGCTGGCTTTGGTTACTAGATTAAAACCAGTGCTTAAACAGTCCCTGGAAGAGAAAGATTTATCCAAGCTTTTTTATGAGCTTGAAATGCCATTGGTGAGCATTTTAGCGGTAATGGAGCAGGACGGGATAAAGCTGGATTTAGAATTATTAAAGAATCTTTCACATGAAATTGAGCATAGATTAATTAAGTTAATCTCAGATATTTACGAAGCAAGCGGAACGCAGTTTAATATTAATTCACCAAAACAATTGGGGCAGGTTTTATTTGAAAAATTAGGGCTTCCCATAATTAAGAAGACTAAAACCGGGCCGTCTACTGATGAAGAAGTTTTAAAACGTTTAAGCCAAAAGCATACTTTGCCTGCACTATTGTTAGAATACCGGCAGTTGACGAAATTAAAGAATACTTATGTTGATGCTTTACCTAAATTGGTAGATTCTGTTACCGGGAGGGTGCATACTTCTTTTAATCAAACCGGTACCGAAACTGGCAGGTTAAGTTCCAGCAACCCTAATTTGCAGAATATTCCGGTGAAAACCGACATAGGAGCAAAGATCCGGCAGGCAATTGTTGCTTGCGATGTAGAACATTGCCTTCTTTCTTGTGATTATTCTCAGATAGAATTAAGGGTGTTGGCGCATTTATGCGGCGATGATACTCTGATAAAAGCTTTTAATGGTAATCAGGATGTGCATCGCTTGACCGCTTCTTTAATTTATAATCTTTCTGAATCGGAAGTTCAGGAGCAGATGCGCGAGGTAGCTAAAAGGGTAAATTTCGGTATTGTTTATGGCCAAAGCGCATTTGGTTTAAGTAAAGATTTGGAGATTCCGGTAAATCAGGCTCAGGAGTTTATTGATGCTTATTTTTTGCGTTATCCTAAAGTTAAAGAATATATTGAGGCTCAAATAAAAAAAGCACAAAATGAGGGATTTGTTACCACGCTTTTGGGCAGGAGAAGATACATTCCTGAGATTAACAATAAAAATATGGGGATTAGGCAGTTTGCACAGCGCCAGGCGGTAAATACTCCTATTCAGGGCACCGCCAGTGATTTGATCAAGTTGGCGATGATTAAAATTAGCGCCCAAATCCAAAGCAAGAATTTAAAAGCTAAAATGATTTTGCAGATTCATGATGAACTGGTTTTTGATTTGCCCATTTTCGAATTAAATATGCTTGCAGGATTAGTTAAAGACGAAATGGAAAATGTGATGAAGTTAAATGTGCCGATAAAAGTGGATATGAAAAAAGGGGCTAATTGGTTAGAGATGTCTAAATTTCATAAAAATGCGGAGGTAAACCGGTGAAGATAGCGATGGTGGCTTCAGAGGTTGTGCCCTTTGCTAAAACTGGAGGTTTAGCGGATGTGGCAGGGGCTTTACCTTTAGCTTTAGAGTATTGTGGGCATGAAATAATTGTAATTATGCCTGGTTATAAATGTATTACAGAGGCTAAGCTGAAAATTACCAAGATTTCCAAAGATGTGTCGTCTGCGGTTATCGGTAAAAATATAAAAGTCTTTTTTATAGAAAATAAAGAGTATTTCGGACGTGATGGGCTCTACGGAGATAAGCATGGCGATTACCCGGATAATTTAGAACGGTTTTCTTACTTTTGCCGTAGGTCGCTGGATTTGTTAAAAGAGATAAATTTCTCTGCAGATATCCTACATTTGCATGATTGGCAGGCTAGTTTAATTGCGGCGTATTTGAAGAGCTTATATTCCAATGAAATCTTTTATAAAAGAATGAAATGTGTTTTAACCCTCCACAATATTGGTTATCAAGGGATTTTTCCTAAAGAAGAATTCTCTAAATTGGGACTGGACGGTAAGCTTTTTGATATTGATGGTTTTGAATTTTATGACAAAGTGAATTTGCTAAAAGGAGGGATTGTTTTTGCAGACGCAATCAATACAGTCAGTTCTACTTATGCCAGCGAGATCCAAACTAAAGAATTGGGGTTTGGTTTGGATGGGTTATTAAGGGAGCGTAGGAATGTTTTAAGCGGAATTCTCAATGGAGTGGACTATTCTGTCTGGGATCCGAATACGGATAGGTTTATTATGCAGAATTTTTCCCCGGTTAACCCTGAAAATAAGGTTTTAAATAAAGAAGATTTACAAAAGATTTCCAGGTTGCCTCTAGATAGAAATATACCGGTTTTAGGTATTGTTTCGCGCTTAGCGGAACAAAAAGGGCTGGATATTCTTTCAGACGGGCTGGATGAAATTTGTAAAATGAATGTGCAATTAGTTATTTTGGGAGCCGGAGACTTAAAGTATCAAGAGATCTTGCTCTCCGCAGCAAAAAGATATCCAAGAATTATTTCTTTGAATTTAAAATTTGATGACCCGCTGGCGCATAAAATTTATGCCGGCAGCGATATATTTCTGATGCCTTCGAAATATGAACCCTGTGGTTTGGGGCAGTTGATCAGTTTGCATTACGGAACAATTCCTTTGGTTTTTAAAACTGGCGGCTTGGCGGATACAATTAACCGGAACAATGGTTTTGTTTTTAGCCAATACACTAAAGAAGAATTGGTAAAATTAATTCGTAAAGCGGTATCCGTATTTAAGAATAAGAAGAAATGGGCTTCTTTAGCGAGCAATGCTATGGAATGCAATTTTTCCTGGAAGATTTCAGCGGATAAGTATGTCCAGCTATATGCCAAAACCAAGAAAAAATAAATTTATTATCGGAGTGACTGGTAATATTGCCTGTGGTAAAAGCACAGTAGCCAGGATGCTTAAGACCAGAAATTGTTTTTTAATTAATGCGGATTATCTGGGGCATAAGATTTTATCTAGTGATACAGCGGTTTATAGGAAAATATTGAAATTGTTTGGCCGCAAAATTCTTAAACCGGATAATTCTATTGATCGCGCAAAGTTATCGCAAAAAGTTTTTTCCAATAAGCCGGTTTTAGCTAAATTTAACAGCATTATTCTTCCGGAATTGATCCGTAAGATTAAAATATGTATTCGTAACTCTGATAAAAAGATCATAATTCTAGATGCAGCTTTAATTGTGGAAGCTGGATTAACCAGGATGGTGGATAAACTAGTAGTAGTCACTGCAAAAAAGCATCAGCAGATTACGCGCAGTCAGAAAAGCTTAGGATTAACTAAGGAACAGGTGTTGTTAAGAATGAAATCCCAGATTTCGCAAAAAGCAAAGTCGCGTTTTGCGGATTTTATAATAGATAATAGTGTTCAGTTAAGTAAAACCAGGAAACAAGTTGTTAAAATACGGAGGTTGTTGTGGAAAAGTTAGATATTAAAAATCTAAAAAACATGAAGATTAGTGAATTAAATAAGCTGGCTAAAGAATTAAATGCCAGTGGTACAAGCGGGTTAAAAAAACAGGATCTGATTTTTAAAATACTTCAGGCCCAGGCAGAGAAGGAAGGGTTAATGTTTGGCGAGGGGGTATTAGAGATTCTTTCGGAAGGATTTGGTTTTTTACGCAGCCCGAATTATAATTATTTACCCTGTCCGGATGATATTTATATTTCTCCGTCACAGATTCGCAAGTTTGAATTACGCACAGGAGACACGGTAAGCGGCCAGATTCGTCCGCCTAAAGAAGGGGAAAAATATTTCGCTCTGCTTAAGGTGGAAGCGGTAAATTTTGAAAATCCCGAGGAAGTAAAGGAAAAAGTTCTTTTTGACAACCTTACTCCGGTTTATCCGCGTGAGCCGTTTAATATGGAAACTAAGCCTGATGAGCTATCCATGCGGATTATGGGGTTACTTACTCCGATCGGTAAGGGGCAGCGTGGTTTAATTGTTGCTCAGCCTTATAGCGGTAAAACTGTTTTGTTGCAGAAAATCGCGAACGCCATTACCAGTAATAACCCGGACGTGATTTTGATTGTTCTTTTGATTGATGAGCGGCCGGAGGAAGTGACGGATATGCAGCGAAATGTTAAAGGCGAGGTAATTTCGTCAACTTTTGATGAGCCGCCGGAACGCCACGTACAGGTTGCTGAGATAGTTTTAGAGAAAGCTAAACGCCTGGTGGAGCATAAGCGCGATGTAGTGGTTCTTTTGGATAGTATTACCCGTCTGGCCCGGGCTTATAATGCCGTAGTTCCGCATAGCGGCAAGGTTCTTTCCGGAGGTATTGATTCTAATGCTTTACAAAAACCTAAACGATTCTTTGGCGCGGCGCGTGCTGTAGATGAAGGCGGAAGTTTAACCATTATTGCTACGGCTTTGGTGGATACAGGCAGCCGGATGGATGAGGTTATTTTCGAAGAATTTAAGGGAACAGGCAATATGGAAACTCAGTTGGATCGTAATCTCTTCCAGCGTAGGATATATCCGGCAATTGACATTAAACGTTCCAATACCCGCCATGAAGAGTTATTGGTTAAGCCGGATGTGTTGAGCAAGACCTGGATATTGAGGAAGGTTCTCAATGAGCTGAATAATGTGGAAGCAATGGAGTTGTTGATTGAAAAATTGGGTAAGACCAAGAATAACGAAGAGTTCTTAAATAGTATGAATCAAAAGTAAGTGATTCGGAATTTTCCCGTGTCATTGGTGGTATAAGGTAGAGACGCAAAATTTTGCGTCTCTACAAAAAAGCATATAAAGCAAGTAAAAATTATTGATTAGCCAGTTATTAACGAAAGGAGCAGTAAAGTGAAAGAAAAAATTCATCCTAATTATAAAGAGAGTACCATTGTCTGTGCTTGCGGGGAGACGGTACATACCCGTTCCACTAAGCCCAGTATCCGGGTGGAGATTTGTTCAAAGTGTCATCCATTTTTTACCGGAAAACAAAAGCTGGTAGATTCTGCCGGCCGCGTGGATAAGTTTGTGAAGAAGTATGCGAAAAATAAATGAGCACTAAACTTACGGAGCGCAAAGCGCGACGTAAGTTTATGTGCGAATTTATCCTCGCGAGCAGAGCGAGCGAGGATCTTGTTAATTCTTAAGCCAAGGTATCTAAGCTATGTACCAACAATTAGAAAAGACAGTTGCCCGCTATCAGGAGCTGGAACAGCTTTTGGGAAACCATGAGCAAATTACTGACCGCCAGACTTATAATAAGTTGGCTAAGGAGCTTTCGGATTTGAAATCGACAGTTTCTTTATATCGGGAATATAAAAATTTGCTTAAGGAAATTTCTGATCTGGAAACAGTAATGCTGGGTAAACACGCCCAGGATTTTATGGAATTAGCGCAGGCCGAAGAAAAAGATCTGGAGCAGAAAAAGGTTGATCTTGAGCAAAAGCTGGATAAGATTTTAGCCGGAGAAGATAAAGATGCCGGGCGAGATTGTATCATGGAGATTCGCCAAGGTACCGGTGGTGATGAAGCCGGGCTTTTTGCGGCGGTGCTTTATCGGATGTATTCAAAATACGCCGATAATAAAGGCTGGGTAATTGAACCGATGTATTCCAGTATTAATGAAGCTGGAGGGATTAAAGAAATAGTCTTTAGTGTAAAAGGTAAAGATTCTTTCCGCTGTCTAAAATTTGAAAGCGGAGTACATCGTGTGCAGCGGGTTCCGACAACAGAGTCGCAAGGCCGTATTCATACTTCCACGGCCACGGTGGCGGTATTAATGGAACCGGAAGAGATTGATTTAGTAATTGAGCCCAAAGATTTAAGAATTGATACATACCGCTCAAGCGGCCCAGGCGGGCAGCATATGCAGAAGACTGATTCAGCCGTAAGGATTACGCATATTCCTACCGGTACTGTTGTTGCCTGTCAGGATGAGCGTTCGCAGATTAAGAATAAGGCAAAGGCAATGCGGGTTTTGCGTGCCCGGATATTAGAGGTAAAAGTCGAAACCGAAGCAAAAAGATTGTCTAGTGCCAGGAAAACTCAGATTGGCACAGGAGACCGCAGCGAAAAGATCCGCACTTATAATTTTCCGGATCGCCGGGTTACGGACCACCGGATTAATTTTACTTCACATCAGCTAGAAGGAATTCTTGAGGGGCAGATGGATGAGTTGTTCGAGGTTTTATTAAAAGCAGAGCAAGAGAAGAAAAATGAACGAAGCTGAATTAGTTTTAACGCATGTTTTAAATTGTGACCGCTTATCTTTATATTTAAATAAAGAGGTCTGTTTAGATAAAGAAAAATCTGTTCAGGTTTCTCAGATACTAAGGCGCAGGATCAACGGTGAACCTTTGCAATACATTTTAGGATTAACTGAGTTTATGGGGTTTGAGTTTAAAATTGACCAGCGCGCTTTAATTCCCCGACCGGAAACAGAGATATTGGTTAATTGTGCACTGGAGAGATTAAAATTAAATAGCAAAACTACCGGGTTAAAAATTCTTGATTTGTGTACAGGCAGCGGCTGCATTGCTGTTTCTATCGCTAAATTGCTTCCGCGGGCGCTTGTTTGGGCTACGGATATATCTTCTCAAGCTTTACAACTGGCTAAAGAAAACGCAGATTTACATAAAGTGAAAATTAAATTTTTACTTTCGGATATTTTTAAATCATTAGAAAACAAAAAGGTAAAGTTTGATTTAATCATCAGTAATCCACCATATGTAGCTTCAGGAGAGTTTAGCAGTTTAGCCAGGGAAATATTTTTCGAGCCAGCCCTAGCTTTAGAGGCGGGTATTGATGGTTTAAATTTTTACCGGCGCATAGTTAGCCAGGCAGCGGGCTATTTGAAAGAAGATGGTTTTTTAATCCTAGAGATGGGTTTGGGTCAGCGTAGTGCAATAGAAAATATACTAAGGAAATCGAAAAATTTTGAGATAATAGAAGTAATTAAGGATTATAATAATAAAGAGAGAGTGATGGCAGCTAAAAACCTTAAACCCGAAACACGAAATTCTAAACTCTAAACAAACTCGAAACCTTAAACTCGAAACTAAACATTACCTTTAGGGTTTCGGATTTAAGATTTGTTTAGGATTTAGGGTTTAGAATTTCGAGTTTTAGGATTGGGAGTCTAAATATATGGATAAATTAATTATTGAGGGCGGAGTAAAATTAAAAGGAGAGGTTACCGTTTCCGGAGCCAAAAACGCCGTGTTACCAATATTGGCTGCAACTTTGCTTACGGATGAACCTTGTGTAATTAAGGGCGTGCCGAATTTACGCGACACCAACAGTATGCTTAAGATTTTGCGTGCGTTAGGGAAAATTGCGGAGTTTGATAAGGGTAGGGTTAGTATTACTGCCGGTAAAACTTCAAATTATATTGCTGAATATAAATTAGTTTCAACCATGCGTGCTTCATTTTGTGTTTTGGGGCCGCTTTTAGGCAAATTAAAAAAAGCTAAAGTTTCACTTCCCGGTGGCTGTGTTATTGGCGTACGGCCGGTTGATTTACACCTTAAAGGCATCCGGGCTTTAGGCGCTGATATCAGTATTGATTCAGGTTATGTGATTGCCAAGACAAGTAAGTTACGCGGGACCTACATTTACCTAGGCGGAGTTTATGGTTCATCAGTTCTAGCTACGGATAACGTAATGATGGCGGCGGTATTAGCATCCGGTAAAACAGTGATTGAATCGGCAGCTTGTGAGCCGGAAGTAGCCGACTTGGCGGAATTTTTGATTAAAATGGGCGCAAAAATTAAGGGGCATGGTACACCGGTAATTGAAATTGAAGGAGTAAAACATTTGCATGGTGCCACGCATTCAATAATTCCTGATCGTATCGAGGCAGGAACATTAATTTTAGCCGCACTGATTACCGGAGGAGATGTTTTAGTTAGAAATGTGCAATATCAGCATTTGGGGGCTTTGATTGATAAACTAAGTGAGGCGGGCGCGCATATTGAACGGACTGATGGAGCTTTACGGGTTAAAGGGAATAGAAAATTAAGGTCGGTAAATATAACTACTCTGCCATATCCGGGATTTCCTACAGATATGCAGGCGCAGATGATGAGCCTGATGTCGGTTACCGGCGGGATTAGCGTAATTACCGAAAAGATTTATCCGGACAGGTTTATGCATGTAGCTGAACTTAATCGTATGGGTGCGCATATCCAATCCGGTGCTCCGGTAATGGCGTCTGATTTGCGTGCTTCTGCCGGTTTAGTGCTTGCTGGTTTAGCGGCTTGCGGCAAGACATCAATTTCTAGGATTTATCATTTAGAGCGCGGGTATGAATTCATTGAACAAAAACTGATTAATTTGGGCGCTAAAGTTTGGAGAGAAAAAGAATGATTTTAATGATTGATAACTATGATTCATTTACGTATAATCTAGTGCAATATTTAGGAGAATTAGGCCAGGTGGTTAAGGTTTACCGTAATGATGCGATTACTCTAGAGGGGATTAAGAAGTTTAATCCGCAAAGAATAGTTATTTCTCCGGGGCCCGGAAGACCGGAAGATGCCGGAATTTCTTGCTCAGTAATTAAAGAGTTCTGCGGAAAGGTTCCGATCTTGGGGGTTTGCCTGGGGCATCAGGCGATTGGTTATTGTTTTGGCGGAAAAATCGTGCAAGCCAAGAGGCTAATGCACGGCAAAACTTCTAAAATTTATCATAATAAAAAAGATATTTTTAAAAATATTTCTAACCCATTCTTGGCTACACGCTACCATTCTTTATTGGTGGAAAAAAAGAGCTTACCGGATTGCCTGGAGATTACTGCTTGGACATCCGAGTCTGAAATTATGGGGCTAAAACACAAAAAATACCCTCTTTGGGGGGTGCAGTTCCATCCGGAATCTATTTTGACCAAGAGCGGTAAAGCAATACTGGATAATTTTATTAGATTAAATGATTAAAGATCTCATTAAGCAACTGCTTAATAAAGAGAGTTTAACTCAACCGCAAATGCAACAGGTAATGCGGGAGATTTTAAGCGGTGCAGTGGATACCGCTGATATCGTTGCATTTTTAACCTCCCTAAATAATAAAGGCGAAACAGTTGCCGAATTAACTGCGGCGGTAAATGTTATGCTGCAATATGTCGAGCCGATTATCGTAGATAAACCGAATATACTGGATACTTGCGGAACCGGCGGAGACAAAAAGGGTACTTTTAATATTTCCACAATTACGGCTTTGGTGGCTAGTGGTGCCGGGGTGACGGTAGCCAAACACGGCAACCGGTCTGTATCCAGCAAGTGCGGCAGCGCGGATATTTTAGAAGCTTTGGGCGTTAAAATTAATATGGATACGGTAAAAATTAAAAAATGCCTTGAGGAAATTGGTATTGCTTTTTTATTTGCGCCTAATTTACATCCGGCGATGCGCTATGTTATGCCGGCCAGAAAACAAATTGCGCAAAAGACGATATTTAATATTCTGGGCCCGTTAATTAATCCTGCACGGGCGACGAATCAGCTAATTGGTGTATATTCTAAGGCTTGGGTCAGGCCGCTGGCTGAAGTTTTACATAATTTAGGCTCTAAACATGTTTTGGTAGTTCATGGTGCAGATGGATTGGATGAGGTTTCTACTACGGATAAAACTTTTGTTACTGAAGTAAAAAACGGTTTATTGAAAGATTATGAAATCACGCCTGAGGATTTTGGTTTAAAGCGCGTAAGGTTAGATGATTTATTAGGTGGTTCAATTAAAGAAAACGTAAAGATTGCTCAAGGTGTTCTAGCAGGAGAGACAGGTAGCTGCAGAGATATTGTTTTACTTAATGCTGCCTGTGCGATATATGCGGCGGATAAGGCGGATACAATCACACAAGGCCTGGAGTTAGCAAAAAAATCCATTGATTCCCAAGCTGCAGCAGGAAAGCTTAGATTGTTAAAGGAGTATGCATAATTAAATGGCTAAAACTGATACTTTAAAACAAATTGTAGCAAAGAAAAAAGAAAGAATTATCCTGGCTAAGCAGCAGTTGAGTCAGGAAGATTTAATGACTAAGTTGGCGGATTTACCGGCGACCCGGCTGTTTAAAGAAGCGATTAGTAAGCCTAAACAAATTGCTTTGATTGCTGAAATTAAACAGACTTCGCCTTCCGCAGGAGTTATCCGGCAGAACTTTAATTTGGAGGAGATTGCTAAGTCTTATCAGGATGCAGGTGTACAGGCGGTTTCCGTGTTAACGGAAGAAGATTTTTTTAATGGTAATCTGTCTTATCTGAACCAGGTAAAGAATATCGTTAGTGTACCGATTTTGAGAAAAGATTTCATTTTAGAAGGTTATCAGGTTTACGAGTCGCGCTATTTCGGGGCTGATGCGATCTTATTAATTGCGGATTTATTGACTAAAGATAAGCTGGTAGAGCTAATGCAGATTGCCGATACTTTAGGATTGGATTATATAGTGGAAGTGCATGATGAAAAGGAGTTAAAGAAGGTTTTAAATTTAAAGGTGCCCATAATTGGTATCAATAATCGTAATCTGCGTACGTTAGAAGTCGATTTTAAAACTACTGAAAAATTATTTACTTTAATTCCCCGGGAAAAGATAGTGGTTGTAGAAAGTGGAATTAAAAATGCTCAGGATATTCTATTTTTGAAAATCCTGGGGGCTAGCAGCGTATTGATCGGTTCGGTTTTTATGGAAGCAGCGGATATTAAAACTAAAGTTGAAGAGGTCATGGGGTGGTAGGCGCTTGAGGGTTCCCGCCACTAAACCGTTGGCGGGCAAGCTGCCACTAAAAGATGCCCTTATTTTAATATGGTTAAAGTAAAAATTTGCGGGATTACTAATTTAGAGGATGCTTTAGCGAGCTATTTTTTTGGGGCAGATGCCCTGGGATTTGTTTTTTATAAAAAAAGCCCGCGTTATATTAATCCAAGCCAAGCTCGAAATATATCGTGCATCCTGCCGAAGAAAATTAAGCGGGTAGGGGTTTTTGTTAATGAGAAAGTATCTGCGGTAAAAAAAATTGCTGCGGCCTGTAAGCTGGATATGTTGCAGTTTCATGGACAGGAGTCTAGCGCTTACTGCCGGAGATTTAAAGGATATAAAGTTATTAAGGCTTTCTGGGTAAACAGGAAAGAAGATTTAGCGAAAACATCCGAATATAAAACCTTTGCTTATCTATTTGATAGTTTTTCTACTGCTGCCCCTGGTGGCACAGGAAGAAAATTTAACTGGAAAATACTTGCTCAATCAGCTAAAATTGAGGCTATTATATTTATATCCGGCGGTTTGACTGTGGGTAATGTTAGTAAAGCCATTAAATTATTAAAGCCTGATTGGGTGGATGTTTCCAGCGGTTTGGAATCTGTTCCCGGGAAAAAGGATCATCAGAAGATTAAGCGGTTTATTCAGGTACTTAAAAAGAAATCTTGAATATGAAAAAATGCCCGTTTTGCGCAGAAGAGATTCAGGATGAGGCTGTAAAATGCCGGTATTGCGGCGAGTTTTTAAAGAAGAAGAGCAAGGGGATGCGGTGTCTATTCGGCTGCCTTACTAGTTTAGGCGTATTTGTTTTAATTTGTGGTATTCTTATTTATCTGTCTTCTTTTATGCTTGATGCGGCGATGTATAAAATTATGGCTATTCGGGCCAACCTGCCGCGGATTAGTCTGCCTTTTAATCCTCTGGGAAATATGCAGGGGATGTTTGATGATTTAGGGCAGGGTTACCAAATTTTTAAGGATTTTTTAAACAATGGTTCACTAAAAGACTATGAAAAAATCTATCCTGCTTCATAAAAGATATTCAATACGGAATAAAATGCCGGATAAAACTGGTCATTTTGGGGATTTCGGCGGAAGGTTTGTACCGGAGACCCTGATTTACGCTTTGGATGAATTAGCTAAAGAGTACGCCCGGGCTAAACATGATAAGAAATTTATCAGGGATCTAAATTATTATCTGGCGAAGATTTATTTAAAAAGAGAAGATCTTCTGCATACCGGCGCACATAAAATTAATAATACTTTAGCTCAGGTAATTTTAGCGGTTAGGATGGGTAAGAAACGTTTAATTGCTGAAACCGGCGCAGGACAGCATGGAGTGGCTACAGCTACGGTAGCGGCGTTATTTGGTTTAAGTTGCGATATTTATATGGGCCAAGAAGATATTCATCGCCAGGCTTTAAATGTAATGCGGATGAAACTGCTGGGAGCTAACGTGATTAGCGTTGGAACCGGCACGCAAACTTTAAAAGATGCGATGACGCAAGCTTTACGGGATTGGGTAACCAATGTGCGCAATACGCATTATGTTATCGGTACTGCTGCCGGCCCGCATCCGTATCCGGAAATGGTACGTAATTTTCAAAGCGTAATTGGCAAAGAGGCTAGGAAGCAGATATTAAAAAAGGAAAAACGACTGCCGGATTATCTGGTGGCTTGTGTTGGCGGTGGTAGTAATGCTATTGGTTTATTTTACCCTTTTTTTAATGATAAAAATGTAAAGATGATCGGAGTTGAGGCTGCCGGGTTAGGTCTGGCTTCAGGTAAACATTCTGCAAGTCTGGGTGCTGGTGCATCCGGCGTTTTGCATGGTTCTAAATCAAAAATTCTGGAAGATCAATTCGGCCAGATTAAAAATGCACATTCGGTTGCTGCCGGCCTAGATTATCCAGGGGTTGGCCCGGAGCATGCTTATTATCAGCAGATTGGCAGGGCTAAGTATGTGTCGATTACTGATCAAGAAGCATTGGATGGATTTAAGTTATTATCTTTGATTGAAGGAATTATTCCAGCCTTGGAATCTGCCCATGCCATTGCTTATTTAAAGAAAGCCAGGAAAACAATTAAGAAAAATTCTTTAGTTATTGTTTGCCTTTCTGGAAGAGGAGATAAGGATCTGCATGAATCGTATTGATAGAAAATTTATTCAACTTAAAAAACAGAATAAAAAAGCTTTCATTGCTTTTATTACCGCTGGTTATCCGGATTTATCCACTACCGTTAAGCTGGTTATTGCGTTAGAGAAAAGCGGAGTAGATATAATTGAGTTAGGCGTGCCTTTTTCTGAGCCGCTGGCTGATGGGCCGATAATTCAAGAAGCTTCAGGGTATGCTCTAAGCAAGGGAATTAATATACTTAAGATTTTAGATTTAGTGAAGCGCCTGCGCCGATCTACTAATTTGCCGATTTGCCTGATGACTTATTACAACCCGGTTTTTTGTATTGGAGAAAGATTTTTTGTGGATAAAGCTGTGGCTGCTGGTGTGGATGGGGTAATTATCCCGGATTTACCATATGAGGAAGCTAGGAAATTTACACATTATGCAAATCAAAAAGGCCTGGCCAATATTTGTTTTGTGGCACCGACTAGCTCTGTAGCGCGGATTAAAACCGTATCAAAAATTGCCCGTGGTTTTATCTATTATGTTTCTTTAACCGGAGTAACCGGCAGCCGGAAAGAATTGGCTAGTGACCTAAAAACCAAGTTGTCTATAATTAAGAAATTAACGACTAAGCCGGTTTGTGTTGGGTTTGGTATTTCTTCTGCCCGACAGGTCAAAGAGGTGCAAAGAATAGCTGATGGGGCAATTATCGGTAGTGCAATTGTCGCTAAAATTAAAGAAAACATGGGAAAGCGTAATTTGGTACAAGTGGTCAGTAAATTTGTAGAAAGATTAAATGTATAAAAGGCTAAAGCTGGAAAATGGCTTAAAGATAGTTACTAAACGTTTGAGTAGTGTGCAATCTGTGGCATTGGGGATTTGGATTAATATCGGCAGCCGTTATGAAAATCCCGGACAGAAAGGAATTTCTCATTTCTTGGAGCATTTACTTTTTAAAGGCAGCAGGAAATATTCCTGCCGTACGATTAAGGAATCAATTGAAGGAGTAGGCGGTTCATTAAATGGTTTTACTTCTGAAGAACATACTTGCTATTTAGTTAAAATTCCTCACCGTTATTTATCAAGTGCCTTAAATATTTTATCGGATATGGTAATTAATCCGAGTTTGGCGCCGGCGGATATAGTAAAAGAGAGAACCGTAATTTTGGAAGAGCTAAAAATGTACCGGGATCTTCCACAAAGCTATGTTTATGAATTATTGGATGCTTTGCTTTGGCCTAGCCAAGCCTTGGGCTCGCCAATCATCGGAACAGTGGAAACGGTGAATAATATTAGCCGCGATGTTATTAAGTCTTTTCGCGCCAACCATTACACCCCGGCTAATATTGTAATTAGCGCCGCTGGGTTATTAGACCATGATTTTTTAGTTAAAAAAGTTTCGACTATTTTTTCGTCGATTAAAAGTGCTAAGATCAATACTTTTCTTAAGGCCAAACAATGTCAGGATAAACCGCAGCTAAATATTTTTTATAAGGATACTGAACAAACGCATATGGCTTTAGGTTTTCATGCTTTGGAGCGCGATCATCCTTTGCGGCATGCTCAATCAATCTTGCATATAATCTTAGGGGCAAATATGTCTAGCCGGCTTTTTAATGAAGTCAGGGAAAAAAGAGGATTAGCTTATGAGATTGGCACCGGACTTAAGCGTTACTATGACACAGGTGCATTCTTAGTGCATGCTGGTATTGATAATCAGAAAGTTTCAGATTGCCTGGGATTAATTTTCCAGGAGTTGGGTAAAACCAAGAAGTCCTTAATATCAAAAGATGAATTTAAGCGGGCTAAGGAATTCTATCTGGGGCAATTGAGTTTGGCATTAGAAGATACGATGGAATATATGCTATGGATGGGGGAGAGTGTTGCTTGCTTGGATAAAGTGTATTCTTTAGAACAGGTCATTAAAGAAGTGGCTAAAATTTCTTTAGAGGATGTGCGCGCTGTGGCCAGGCAGGTATTTAGGAATGAGGCGATTAATCTTGCGCTTATCGGCCCACTGAAAATAAGCCAGGGACAAATCTATAATAAACTGATTATAGGATAAAGATGATTATTGTTTTTATTTTATTAATTTTAGTTGTGCTTTCTTTCTTTTTTTCGGCTTCGGAGACGGCGATTATCGGATTAAGCAAGATCCGCTTGCGCCATATGCTTCAGCAGGGTATCAAGCACGCTCAAAGCGTACAGCGGCTGGTGCTTAAATTAGACAAGGTGATTGCTGCCATTCTTATCGGTAATAACCTAGTGAATATCGCTGTTTCATCGATTGTTACCGGGGTATTCGTTCAGGTTTACGGGTATCGCTGGGGAGTGGTAGTTTCAACTTTTGTTACGACTTTAATCCTGCTTATTTTTTGCGAAGTGACTCCTAAAATACTTTCTGCTAAACGAGCGGAAAAGGTTGCTTTGTTTACTGCGCCTTTGATGGAGGTTGTGCTTGTAATTTTAAAGCTCCCCATAGATTTTTTTATCGGAATCAGTAATTCTATTTTAAAATTATTCAGGGTGGGAGTTACTAAAAGATCGCCTTTGGTTACGGTTGAGGAATTAAAAACCATGATCGAAATAGGGCAGGAGGAGGGCGTCTTAAGTGAAGAGGAACACAAAATGTTTCATCGTATTTTCGAATTTGGTAATACCAAACTTACTGATGTTATGGTGCCTAAAGATAAAATTATTGCGGTAAGTCTGAATATCGGTTCCGATGATTTGTTGAATATTTTTGTGGAAGAGGGGCACGCCCGCCTTCCGGTATATAGCGGGAGTAAGGATAATATCGTGGGTATAGTTTATGCCCGAGATCTTTTATATATCTTGCGTGAAAAAGGTTTATTTCTACTGCAGGATTTGCTTCATGGAGCTTGTTTTGTTTCAGGATCAATGCGGGTTAGTGAGATGCTCAGGAAGTTTCAGGCCGAGAAGATTCAGATTGCGATTATTGTGGATAAGAATAAATTAGCTATAGGATTGGTTACTTTAGAGGATTTATTGGAGGAGATTGTTGGCGAGATAGAAGAGAAGCATGCGATGAAAGGAAAGAATTCTAAAACGATTAGTTAATAATAAAATTGACATGAAAATTTTACTATGTTAAAATTATTAACAATAGGAACATGTATGTAGTATAAAAAGGAGGAAACAAATGTCAGAAACAGGATATTGCGTAAAATGCAAGGGTAAAAAGGTAATGAAGGATGAGCAGAAGGTTACCATGAAAAACGGCCGCGCAGCAATGAAGGGTAAATGTCCTGAATGCGGAACCGGGATGTATAAAATTTTGGGAAAAGCCAAATAACTGTTTTTAAATCGAACAGGAGTAAAAAATAAACTCAAAACAATTAGCGCAACGCATTGCCTGGGTTGCTAAATCTAAAAAAGCAGAGCAGGTCATTATTCTTGATGTTTCTAAAGTAGCCGGGTTTTGCGATTATTTCGTGATTGCCAGCGGTAATTCTTTAAGGCAAGCTACTGCCATTGCCCAGGCAATTCAGGAAGATTTAGAAATACAAAAAATAATACAAAAAATAAAATCTCTCTCTAAGGTTTCTCCGAACGATGAATCAGGGTGGATTGCCCTGGATTACGCAAGCGTAATCGCGCATTCGTTCTATAAACCGGTGAGAGAGTTTTATTCTTTAGAGGGGCTTTGGTCTGATGCTAAAAAAATAAGGGTGATTGCCCCCAAACGCTAAGCTTGCCCAATTTGAACCAACCGCAACTTTAATAAAAAATGAACAAAGATATTCAAGAAGAATTAATTGATTTGGTTAGGCATTGCTTAACGGATTTAGGTTGGTTGGCCGATTTTGTCGAAAAAATCTCCCTTGATCTACCTACGGATAACCGTTTCGGCGACTTTAGCACTAATATCGCTTTAAAATTAAGTAAGCTGCTTAAACGTCCGCCTCAAGCGATTGCTGCAGAATTAGTAGTTTCTTTACAGCAAAAATTAGCTAAATCTGAATTAAAGGCTTTGGTTACCCAAATCAAAGTTGAGGGTGTGGGATTTATAAATTTTTATCTTAAAGAAAATTATTTTTATGATAAATTAAAAGTAATTATTACTCAAGGCAAAACTGCTTTAAAAAGTAATGTAGGAGCTGGCAGGAAAGTTTTAATTGAATTTGTCAGCGCTAATCCTACTGGTTCTTTGTCTGTGGCGCATGCGCGCCAGGCAGCAGTGGGGGATTGTCTGGCCAATATCCTTTTTTTTATCGGGTTTGATGTACAGCGTGAGTATTATCTTAATGACGAAGGTAACCAGATTAATATTCTCGGGGCTTCGGTAGATTTGCGGCTTAAAGAGTTAAAAGGTCAAAAAAATGAATTTCCGGAAAATTATTATCAGGGTGATTATATCTATGATATCGCCCGGGAAGCGGATAAACAAAAGATCAAGGATATTGATTTAGGAAACTTTGCGGCTGATTATATTTTAAAAATTATCAAGCAGGAGTTGATTGATTTCGGGGTTAATTTTGATTGTTGGTATTCTCAGAAGCAATTGGCTAAAAGCGGTAAGATCGAACAGGCGTTTAGCCGCCTAAAAGAAAAAAAGTTTTTATATGAACAGGATGGCGCGCTTTGGTTTAAATCTACGGCTTTTGGAGATGATAAAGACCGGGTAATTATTAAAAGTGATGGCAGTCAGACTTATTTGGCCCCGGATATTGCGTATCATGAAGATAAATTTAATCGGGGTTTTGGCTGGTTGATTAATCTTTGGGGCCCGGATCACCACGGCTATATTAACCGGATTAAGGCAGCGATTGAGGCATTTGGGCATAAGTCAGATGAATTAAGCGTGATTATTGTTCAGCTGGCTACGATTTTTAGAGATGGCCAGCCGATTCAAATGTCTACGCGGCGCGGGCAATACATAACTTTACGGGAAGTTTTAGATGAGGTAGGCGCAGATGCTGCCAGATTTTTCTTTTTAATGCGCCGGACATCCAGCCATTTGGATTTTGATCTGGAGGTTGCCAAAAAACAAAGCGCGGAGAATCCCGTATTTTATGTGCAGTACGCGCATGCACGGATCTGTAGTATATTGCGTAGCAGTCCATTAGAGATCGGGGATGATTTGAATCTTGCCGTATTGAAGGAGAAAGAAGAACTAGCCCTGATTAAAAAGTTACTGGAGTTTGATACTACTTTGAATATCTGTAAAGCTACCTGTGATCCGTATATGCTTACGGTATATCTGCAGGAGCTTGCTGAATGTTTTCATAAATTTTATGATTTACACCGGGTCCTGGATCAGGATGAAGCTTTAACCGCTGCCCGGCTTGCTTTGATTAAAGGGGTAAAGATTGTTTTAGCCTGCGGGTTAGAGTTGTTAGGAATAACTCAGCCAGAAAAGATGTGAGTGAGGCCACGGCTTAGCGAGGCAAAGCCAAGCTAAGCCGTTTGGCCGAACTCATCCCACACCCAGGAAGTAAGCTGTAAAATGAATACTTCCTGGGTGTGGGATAACCTTTCAACATATATGTCTTCCCATTCCATCCTAAGATTAGCCACTCCCAATATTTCCTTACAAAATCAATTTTCCAAAGAATTAGGTGTTTCTAAAATACTGGCGCAAATCTTGATAAATCGTAAGGTAACTACAATTACCGCTGCCCAGCAATTCCTTAAAAGCTCCATTAATGATTTATCCAGTCCGCATTTATTTTCGGATATGCCAAAGGCGATCAGTTTGGTTAAAAAAGCACAAGAGAATAAAGAAAAGGTAATGGTTTTTGGCGACTATGATGTAGA
>JAPLLZ010000028.1:0-4975 GCA_026387265.1 Candidatus Omnitrophota bacterium | reverse complement strand
TGGAATAACCAGTACAGTTTTACTTAAAAATGCACTTGTGGCAATGGGTCTAGAAGTTTTACATCATATTCCGCATCGCATTAATGAAGGGTATGGTTTAAACCAGGAGATTGTCCGGTTTGCTAAAGAAAAACAGGTAAAACTTATGGTAACTGCTGACTGCGGCATAGTTAATCACAAAGAGATTGAAGCTTTACGCCAGGCCAGCATTGATGTAATTATTACCGATCATCATGAGCCGCAAGATTTCGGCCTTCCGGCAGCCTCCAGCATTATTAATCCCAAGGTTAAGCATTCAGGTTATCCGTATCGGGAATTAGCCGGGGTTGGCGTGGCCTATAAATTCGCCCAGGCAATAACCAATTCTTTATTAATGGATGAGCTGGATCTGGTGGCTTTAGGTACGATTGCAGATAGCGTACCATTAAACGGTGAAAATCGGATTATTGCTAAAGAAGGGTTAGCCAGATTACCGCAGACTAAAAGAATGGGGCTGCGCGCGATTATCGAGAATGCAGGAATCGAAAATAAAAAATTTAATTCTACCTATGTTAGTTTTATTATTGCCCCCCGGTTAAATGCCCCCGGCCGGATGGATTATGCTGAAGTATCGTTGAAACTTTTAATGAGCCAGGACCATCAGGAGGCGCAAAATTTAGCGAAGGAACTTGAAGGATTTAACCGCCAACGCCAGAAGATTGAAAGTAAAATTTTGGAGGAAGCAGAGGAGCTGATTAATCAGCAGATGAATTTTAAAGAGGATAAAGTTATTGTGATTGCCAAGGAAGATTGGCATCAGGGAGTCCTGGGGATTGTGGCTTCGAAATTAGCGGATAGGTTTTACCGGCCGGCAATTGTTATTTCTATAAAAGAAAATTTATGCAAGGGCTCGGCGCGCTCAATTAAAAATTTCCATCTTTTTGACGCTTTGATGGATTCTAAAGCGCTGCTGGACAGTTTTGGCGGGCATGCGCATGCTGCCGGATTGTTAATTACTAAAGATAATATTGATGAATTCAGGAAAAGTATTAATAAGTTAGCTAGCGACCGGCTGAATTTAGAGGATTTACTTCCGAGCAAGGATGTAGATGCTGAATTAGTTTTGGGTGATTTGAATGAATCATTAGTTAAAGAGCTGGAGCTGTTGGAGCCATATGGCATGGCTAATCCGGAGCCCTTATTTTACACGCGTATGCTAAAACTTAAAGGTGCAGTACAACTTTTAAACCGTGGGACTTTAAAGTTCTGGGTAACGGATGGAAAGACTACTGCTGAGGTTATTGCTTTTGGAATGAGTAGCTTAAGAGAAAGTTTATTACAGGCGGATTCCTTTGATTTGATCTATACCCCAAAAATAGACAGCTGGCGCCAGGAAGAATCACTGATTCTGGAGGCCAAGGATATATTCTTTAAATAGTGGTTTTGAGTTTTCTGGGGGTAGCTTTTTTGAAATCGCCTTTTTTGATGCATTTGGCGCAAATAAAGACTCTTTTCGATGTGCCATCAACCAGTATATTTACTTTTTGCAGATTTGGCAGAAATTTACGCTTAGACCAGCGGGCACTTTTTGAGCCTGTACCGCCCTTAGCTTTGTATTGGCCTTTTCTGGCTAATACTTTTCCTTGAAGTGCACCTTTTTTACAGATTACGCATTTTTTAAGCATTTTTAGAACTCCTTTTGATTTTTCTTTAAGTTTATTAAGTATACTTGAAATTACGGTATTGTCAAGATAGAATATAAGCGTGTCTGTTTTGATTGATCTAGGGTTGAAATTATAATTATATGAGCATTAAGCACAGAAGAAGTTTTGATGAAATACTCTGGGAAAATAAGTATTTGTTGGTTTTAGCCTATTTTATTTTTGTATTCTTTAGCTTATTGTTTTTAGCCTGCAATAGATTAAAAGACAAGATATTTACCATAAAATGAAGGTATTCCTATAATATGAATAAGGAAATTGAACGAGATCTAGGCGAACAGCCAATTGCGCAAATTATGGCAGAGCATGCATTAAAACCCAATGATCTAGTCAGCAATTCAACTGAGCAGATAACGCATAAAATGGTTAGTCGCGGCGTAAAAGGAAGGCGCTTAAACTTAAAGATTCAATACCGCCTGCTTAATGCTTTGAATAAAGCCGCAGGAAAGCAGTATACATTAAAAGATCTTTTTAACTACTAGTTTATTCAGTAAATGATTATGCAAAAAATAAAAGTAGTTATATCTATAATAATATTGTTGTTTGCGGTAAGTTATCAGAGTCCCGCCTTGGCTTTAGATAAAATGAGCCTGCAAGATCGGATAGTTGCTTCTACATTTAAAGCTTTAGCCAGAGGATTTGTAGCAGTATTGGATCTTGATAAATTTAAAAAAGATAATATTAGCATGATAAATAAAATGCAGCCAGAAAAGTTTAAAATAAAATATGCTAAAATTTATGAAACCCTAAAAGACCTGCCCCCTGAGCTTAAAGCAAAATATGGAATTAGTGAGAATATGTCAAAGGAGCAATTGATTAAAGATATAGAATTAAGCGATAAAAAATCAATCTATGAGTCAATTAATGCGGTTCCGGATGCCTTTATTGCAAAAGAATTTAAAGAATATCTTAATCAGAAGAACCAGGGCGCGCAAAAGATAGATTTAGTTAAAGAGATTAATGAGTTCTGGGGTCAAATATTAGCTAAGATTCAGCAGTCATCTGTAAAGAAATAATCCATGAAAAATTGCGATTTAAATTCTCGTTTAGTTTATTCAACTGAGCAGGGAGTCATTTGCCCGGAGTGTTCTTGGGCACTGGATAACTGTATATGTCAGAAGATAAAGAAAGCTATAATTCCAGTTACTGATGGCGTTGTACGTTTACGTTATGAGACCAAAGGCCGTAAAGGTAAAGGGATGACCATTATTACCGGATTGGCTTTAAATGAGGATGAATTTTTGGAATTAGCCAAGAAATTAAAACAGCGGTTTGGTGCGGGAGGCGCGGTTAAAGATTTTACCATTCAATTGCAGGGAGATTTTTGCCAGCAGGCAGCGCAGGAATTAAATAAATTGGGTTATAATGTTAAATAGGTATTTTAATTTAGGGAGTTTGAATAATGGATAAAATTTTAAAAGATTATGAGGTTGGTGATCAAGTGATGGATGATTTAATTGCCCAACTAGCGCAAAAATCCGCTTCCCCGGAAACTGAGTATTTATTGCGGGAAATATTAACTACTAATGTTAAGTTGGGCAAAGAATCGGCGGATAAAGGAGATCTTAAGTTGGTCAATAATACGCTGAAAGAGTTAAGGTATTCCTTTAAAATATTTTCTCCATATCGGGCGGTTAAAAAAGTAATTATTTTCGGCTCAGCCCGTTCAAAAAATAATTCAGCAGAATACAAGATGGCCGAAGAGTTTTCCCGGGAAATGACTCAAAAAAAGTATATGGTTGTAACTGGCGGCGGCCCGGGGGTAATGGAGGCGGGTAATAAAGGTGCCAAGAGTGGCCAGGAGTTTGCGTTAAATATACGCTTACCTTTTGAGCAAAAACCCAACCCATATATAGATGAAAAAGATAAAATCATTAATTTCAAATATTTCTTTACCCGGAAATTGGTTTTTGTTAAAGAGACTGATGCTACCGCTCTTTTTCCTGGCGGTTTTGGCACGCTGGATGAAGGGTTTGAGATGATTACTTTAGTGCAAACCGGCAAATCCCGGCCCCGGCCGATAGTTTTAATGGAACCGAAAGGTTCAAGCTACTGGGCTAGTTGGATGAATTTCGTAAAGAGTCAGCTAGTTAAAAGAGGGTATATCAAAAAAGATGACCTTGGCCTTGTGCGTATCGCCAAGACTGTAGATGCAGCAGTAAACTATATAGAAGATTTTTATCGGGTATATCATTCGATAAGATATGTTGCTGGCCTGGCGGTATTAAGGTTAAATAGAGAAATCTCAACAAAGACATTGAAATTAATTAATCGGGAGTTTAAAGATATATTAACTAGCGGAGAGATTAGAGTTTCGCCTCCTACGCCTAAAGAGGTTCAGGAAAATGAGTTTCTGGATTTACCCAGGTTAGTAATGAATTTTAATTTACGTGATTACGGCCGGCTTTGCGGAATGATCCATATGATTAATAGAGATTAAATATGGCATAAAGGTAAGAGGGCATTTAAATGTAGAGACGCAAAATTTTGCGTCTCTACAACATCAGATTGACTATTATGAAAGAAATATTAGAAGGTTTAAATAAAGAGCAGGTGCAGGCGGTTACGCATGAAGACGGGCCGCTATTGATTATTGCCGGAGCAGGTACCGGTAAGACGCGGGTAATTACACAGCGGATTGCCTGGTTGGTTAGCCAGGGATTGGCCAAAACTGATGAGATTCTGGCGCTTACTTTTACAGATAAAGCAGCTAAGGAGATGCAGGAGCGCGTAGATATCCTGATGCCTTATGGTTATACAGATATCTGGATTTCTACATTTCATGCTTTTGGAGACCGTATCTTACGCGAGAATGCCTTGGTTGCCGGGTTGAATCCGGATTTTAAAGTATTGGCGCAAGCCGAAGCAGCGGTATTTTTTCGCGAGCATCTTTTTGAATTTACCCTTAATTATTATCGGCCATTAGCCGAACCTACCCGTTTTATCGAGGCACTGATCTCATTTTTTAGCCGGGCAAAAGATGAAGATATCTCTGCCAAAGAGTATTTAAAATATGCCCAGGATTTTTTAATCCAAGCCAAGAGTAACCCGCAAGATAAAGCGGCTGAAGAATTGGCAGCCCAACAAATGGAGGTGGCGGGCGCATATGTTAAATACCAGGAGCTTTTAGCCGGCGAAGGCCTGGTAGATTTCGGCAATCAGTTTTATCTAAGTTTACAACTGTTGCGTGAGCATCCTTTGATTTTGCAAAATTATCAGAAGCAGTTTAAATATATTTTAGTTGATGAATTCCAGGATACTAACTTTGCACAGTT
>JAPLLZ010000042.1:45940-54785 GCA_026387265.1 Candidatus Omnitrophota bacterium | reverse complement strand
TGATATTCTTTGTATCCTTTCCAGTAAGCGGTAATATTTCCCGCATTACCTACTGGCATAACCTGAAAATCCGGAGCTTCCCCTAAATCATCACATATTTCAAAACTAGCAGTTTTTTGCCCTTGGATACGGTAAGGATTTAGAGAATTTACTAGTTTTATGGGAAATCTAGATGTAATTTCCTTAACTAAATCTAAAGCGGCATCAAAATTGCCTTTAATCGCCAAAACTTTTGCACCGTGAATCAATGCTTGGCTGAGTTTTCCCAGAGCAATTGCCCCGCTAGGAATTAATACAATACATTTTATTCCCGCCACTGCAGCATAAGCGGCAGCAGAAGCCGAGGTATTTCCTGTAGAAGCACACATTACCGCAGTTGCTTTTTCTTCACAGGCTTTGGAAATAGCCAAGGTCATTCCTCTGTCTTTAAATGAACCTGTGGGATTAAGCCCCTCGTATTTTAAATAAACTTCACATTTTTTTCCCACTAACCGGCTTAACGATTTGGCATAAATCAAAGGGGTATTGCCTTCATTTAACGTAATCACCGGAGTTTTATCGCTCACCGGCAAAAATCGCCTGTATCTATGAATTATACCTTGGTATCTTTTTTTGTTCATTAAACTCCCTCAATCCTTATGGCAACAGATTTGTCTTTAATATCCGTTAGCTTATCGATCATTTTTAAAGCTCCCCTTTTACTTCATGAGTAACCATTACTACCGGCACAACATGAGATTTTACTTTTTTTTTTTGATTAACCGAAGCAATGCTGATGCCAAATTTTGCCAATATTCCGGAAATTTTAGCCAATACGCCCGGCTTATCTACCGCCGTAATTCGGATGTAGTATTTATTTTCAAACTCCTCTATTTTGCGTAAATTTTTTATTGAACTATCTTCTTTTGAATTTAAGGTTGGACGGAATAATCCGGCCTTAATATCCTGCACAAGATCAACAATATCAGAAACAACTGCTGAAGCAGCGGGTAGTTGCCCAGCACCTGGTCCATAGAACATAAGATCTCCGGCTAAATCGCTAGAAACATAGATCGCGTTAAAAACTCCATCCACTGAAGCAAGCAGGTGCTCGCTGGGTAAAAGAGTCGGATGAACACGTACTTCTAATTCATCGACCTCTTTCTTGGCAATTGCCAATAATTTTATGGTATAACCCAAGTCTTTAGCATAAGCAATATCAGCAGCAGAGATCTGAGAGATGCCTTCAATAAAGATATCTTTTAGATTAACAAATTTTCCAAATGTTAAATAAGTAAGCAGTACCAGTTTGTGTGCTGAATCAATTCCCTGGATATCAAAAGTAGGGTCTTTTTCAGCAAATCCTTTGAGTTTAGCGTCGCTAAGGGCATTGTTAAAAGAGCAATTTTCTTTAGACATCTGAGTAAGCACATAATTTGATGTTCCGTTAACTATACCAAAAATGCTGTTAAATTTATTAGCTACTAACCCTTCCTTTATTGATTTTATAATCGGGATACCGGCACCGACAGAAGCCTCAAAGTAAATATTTTTTCCTCGCTCATTAGCTTCTCTAAATAACTCATTACCATGCTCAGCCAATAAGGCTTTATTAGCGGTAACTACGTGCTTGCCCTTTTTTAAAGCTGCAAGGATAAATTCTTTAGCTGGATTAATTCCTCCCATTAACTCTACAACAATGTCAATTCCGGGATCATTAATGATTTCATAGGCATCGTTAGTAAGCAGGTTTTTATCCACAGCAACATCCCGTTTTCTGGTAAGATCCTTATCGCATATTTTTTTGATTAAAATTTCAGTTTCTATCTTGTCCACTAGAAGTGATTTTCTGGAATTAATAATTTTTGCTACACCGGCGCCAATGTTGCCGAAACCAATAATACCAATATTAATCTTCTTCATAAATTAACCTTTCTTAAGATAATAACCAACTGTTTCACCAATAACTTTACGATGTTTTTCATCTATTGCCAAAAAAGCAAGCCGGGTATCATAAATTATCCCCTTGGTAACCTCACTTGATTGTAGAACCTTGGCAATCGTCATAATCGGATCGGGATCAAAAGGCAGTCGAATTTCAAGCGCTAAATTTGTTCCAACCGAAAACTGACAATTAGTGGTTAAAAGCATCCCCCCTAAGCTTAAATTTTTAGTCTGTGAAATATCCGCATTGCTATTATTTGGAATAACCCGATAGGAAACAATAAACCTTCCGTTTGCGCGAGGAGAAATTCTTTTTTCCGGACCAACGTATTCTTTTGCCATATAGCCTCCTGTTTTAAAGTTCAGCTAAATAAATGTTTTGCCATCTTTCATTCTATCCTTGCTCGTATTCCTCGCAAGGATTAAACTCACAGACGCTTCGCTATAATTTACGTCACTTACGTTCCGTAAATTATCTGTTCGTTTAAGTCGGGGCGACAGAACTTGCCCGCCAAAATCATTTTATGATTTTGGCGAGGTCTCGCCACAACTTGTGGCGGAAACCTGTACTCCCTTTAAATTGTCGGGGCGACAGGACTTGAACCTGTGACCTCTTGAACCCCATTCAAGCGCTCTACCAAGCTGAGCCACGCCCCGTTGCAAGCCATATACTTAACCTACGGCTTGCAACGGGGCACGCCCCCACCCACCACAAGCCATAAGCTCTAAGTCTTTTCTTGTAGAGATGCAACGGGGCATGCCCCCACCACATCTCCATATTAACTTTTATTCTTCTTTACTTTTCCTCGTCATCAAATCATTTACCGCTTGAGCTGGAGATTTATTTTTATAAAGCACCCGATAAACTTCCCTGGTTATCGGCATATCAATTCTATATTTTAAACTTAAGGCATAAGCTGATTTTGCTGTGGGTACACCCTCTGCAACCATTTGCATATTTCGATAAATTTCCTTTAGGCTCTTTCCTTTTCCAATAAGCTCGCCTACGCTTCGGTTACGGCTCTGTTTACTTATACAGGTTGTAACTAAGTCTCCTAACTCGCTGATTCCACTCAAAGTATCAGGTTTTGCCCCCATTGCTTTACCTAATCTGGAAATCTCTGCAAGTCCCCGGGTAAGAATAGCCGCTTTAGTATTTGTGCCAAAACCTAACCCATCAGATACGCCACAGGCAATCGCAATAACATTTTTTAAACTACCACCCAATTCTACCCCAATCACATCTGGATTAGTATATACCCGAAAACGTTTAGTACTAAATACTGATTGAATGATTTTACGTATCTGCTTATTATTAGAAGCTACTACTGCTGTAGTAGGAATTTCTTTAGCTACCTCACTGGCGATAGTCGGACCGGACAAAACTGCTAATTTTACTGGCCCTAATTCAGCCTGGATAACCTCAGACATTCTTCTGGATGAACTTACTTCAACTCCTTTAGTTACACATAAAAAAATAGTTTTTTTAGCAAATAGGCCTGAAATCTTTTTTAAAGTAGCTCTAGTATATTGTGAAGGTATAGCCAACACAATAATTTCCTTATCAGTTACTGCGCTTTTTATATTACTGGTTATATTAATTTGTTGAGGTATCTTTATTCCCGGGAGAAATTTAGGATTATACCGGGTCTTAAGCATTGTTTTAGCGTAATCGGCAAAAGCACCCCAAAGCGTAACCGGATAACCTTTTTTAGTAAGCAAGATGGCTAAGGTTGTTCCCCAACCCCCATCGCCCAATATCGCAATACGTAGTTTAGCCATGATTAGCTGTAAAATCCCTCTTTTTATTTGTCCTCAACATTGCTAATTCCCAAGCATAATCATAAAGATGCAAACCTTTACTTACAGCAATAATCTCCCCATCTTCAACACCAATCTCTTCCGCCATATACTGTTTTACTAGTTGCAGGCCGCCTAAATTTGAAGGAAAACCTCCCCAGAGATCCCAGGAGCGGAAATAAAGAATAAAATGCAATTTACCGTAACGCAGGCGCGTATCAATTAATCTTAAGCAAGGAGGATCAACTAACTTAATATCCGAAGGCATGCCGATTTCCATAACGGCTTGATTTGTTCCCGGACCTTTTTCCTTATACATTTTGATTACTTCTTCTATCTGATTAACATTTAAAGGCATATCTGAAATTAATTCCCGTCCATTTATATTTTGCCTGATCTTAACTTTAGGATCAACTAATCTTTCACCATAAGTATAATCTTCAGTTTCAGTTTTTGCTCCGGTAAGTAGATAACTTAAATACCCTTGAATATAATCCATATCTGTCGGAGCAGGAATACTCATTCCTTCTGGAATAATGGGAATGATCTGATGCCCTGGCTTGCGCACTCTTACAGAAATAAAATCAAATTCCAACCTTTTCTGCCCTTCGTAGCTTCCCCGGGTAATCGTATAAAGATGTCCTTTATCTAAAATAGCCGACAAACACTGAAACCAAGCATCATCCAAATCAAAAGCATCAATAAAAACTGGCTTTAACAGTTCTTCACCCATCAAGAACTTCCTTTTTGTTTGGCTTCTTTTACAATTTGTTTAAAAGTAGAAATAATCTCCGCAATCGGCATATTCTTACCGATATAACCGCAACAACCAAACTGTTTGCTCTTACCGATTAGCTCTTCATCAAATCCGAAGCCGGTAATCATTACTACAGGCAAATTATTGTATTTTTCCCGCATGTCTTTAAGTACTTCTAAACCACCTGTTCCGGAAAGTTTGATATCCAATAAAACAACATCAAAAGCCTCTTTGCTCAGCAACGCCATTGCTTCTTCGCCGCTAGCACAGGTAACCGACTGGCAATCCTCATTTTTTAATAAATCTCTCAGCAAATCCCTCACTTCTATTTCATCATCAACAATTAAAATTTTATAAAGCACAGTTACCTCCTTTAAATAAAAGGTAGTTTTATGGTAAAAGTTGTACCTTGATTAATCCGGCTTTCTAATTCGATAGATCCATTATGGCTTTTAATAATATTATGACAAATTGATAATCCTAACCCGGTTCCATGCCCTTTGGTTGAAAAAAAAGGCATAAAGATGTTTTTCAAATTAGCCTCAGCGATTCCTTCGCCTGTATCAATTATCTGCACTTGAGCATAGCGATTCTGGAAATTACTAGTTATAATTTCAATTATTCCACCATTAGGCATAGATTGATAAGCATTAATAATCATATTGAGAAAAACTTCTTGTAACTGATCTGGGTCTCCTGAAATTTTTGGCATATTCTTCTCAAATATTTTCTTAATCTCAACATTAGCCGGCAGCAATTTATTATAATTAACAAGCGGTAACGCCAATTCAATAATTTCATTAAGGTTAACCGCTTCCAAAGTTAAAGTTGTTTTGCGGGCAAACTTTAAAATTCGGTTAACCAGCTTACGTATCCGGTTAACCTGAGTATCAATTAAATCAATCTCCTTTTTAATTCCTAAAACAAGCTTCTCCTGCTTAAGCATCTCTAGCCTGCCAGAAATAACAAAAAGCGGATTATGAATTTCATGGGCCATACCCGCAGAAAGCTGTCCTAAAGCGGCTAATTTCTCAGACTGAAAAACCTGATATTCAAGTTTTTTTGTTTGCGTGATATCTTTAGCGATAAATATATAGCCGGTTAACTTACCGTTAGCATCTAAGAATCGGTTAACCGTTAGCCGAACCGGAATAACTTCACCGGACTTAGTGATCAATTCAATTTCCGATTCATACTTATTCAATAAACGAACTCGTTCAAGAATTAAACTAAGTTGAGAGTCAGCACGATTGATATTATGCAGAATGCTAATATGCTTAAAAATAATCTCTGGCTTACTATAGCCAAACATCATTTCGCAACCCATTCCAAAATAAGTAATCAGGCCATCCAGATTAATTACGTATAAAGCATATTCATTGATACTAGATATAATATTCTTTAAAGAGTCATCAATATTCTTAATGGAATTTTCACGTTCCTGGATTTCCGTAATATCATGACCAACCAAAAGGCTCCCTTGCACCTCATTTTTATTAAGAATGGGTGTAATGTTCCAGGAAATGTGGCGCAATTTACCATGGCTACTTAATAGATGGCCCTCAAAGTCTTTTGCCCTCTTATAGGTTAAAGCATCATCAAGTACTGCCTTAAACATCTCTCTTTTTATAGTATTATCCTTATCTTTAAATAATACTTTAAGCCAGTTTTTTCCCTTAATTTCGGAATTCTTAAGGCCAATTATGCTTTCAGTTTTTTTATTACAAAGAACGATGTTTTCCTTCTTATCTAAATAAAGCACCAATACTGCAGCATTTTCTATTAAACTAGAAAAGATATCTTTCATATCGATGCTCATAATGTCATAAGCGGGAGAGGGGAATCGAACCCCCATTCATAGCTTGGAAGGCTATTGTTCTACCACTGAACTACTCCCGCGCTACCTAGCGCGCACCGGCGCAATTTCGCCACCTGGCGAACACCCGCGCAATACTCCGCCACCTGGCGGACACTTGCCCAATTCCTATTAGGATAAGGTGCAATTAACGCGGGGTGATTCCGGTTAATGCAAAGTACCGCATTCTACCAAGCGTAAAAAATGGTGGGCAGGAAAGGATTCGAACCTTTGAAGCACAGGTGCAACAGATTTACAGTCTGTCCCCTTTGGCCACTTGGGTACCTGCCCAATTAATTATAAAACCAAAATGATTTATCAAAACAAAGCCGACGAGAGGATTTGAACCCCCGACCCGCTGTTTACAAAACAGCCGCTCTACCAACTGAGCTACGTCGGCACTAATTACATTTTTTAAACGCATCCGGGATTCGATTAATAATGTCCGACGCAATTAACCCCAGTTGTGTTTTATCAAAAGCGGCGATATCTCCGGCTAAGCCATGAACATACGTTGCATACTTGGCTGCACAAAAAGCATCTAAGCCTTGGGCTAAAAATGCTCCCACAATACCGCTTAATACATCCCCGCTTCCGGCAGTTGCCATTCCCGGATTGCCGGTTTTATTTATATAAAACTTTCTATCACCGTCAGTTACAATGCTTTGATGCCCCTTAAGAATAATTATACTATTATAATCTTTTGCATACTTTTTCGCAACCAATTTCCTATTTTTCTTTATAAAGTCGATATCCATTTCAAAAAGCCTGGCCATCTCTTTTGTGTGTGGGGTTAGAATAACTTCTCCTTGATGATTTTTTAGAATCTCTAAATAATGAACCAAGGCATTTAATCCATCAGCATCAATCACTATGGGCAAAGTTGTTTTTTTAATTATTTTTCTTATTAACGCGTAAGTTTGTTGATTATTACCCAACCCCGGACCAATTATCAGGACATCTGCATTTTTAAGAAAAAGATTTATTTTAGAAAATGCCGCTAAACTTAAAGTTCCCAAGCGGGTTTCCGGTAAAGGCAAAGTCATTACTTCTTTGGCCTTATTTTTAATCAAAGGAATATTAAGGCTTGCCGGAATTCCCACTGTTACTAATCCTGCACCACTACGCAAGGCGGATTCAGCACAAAGCAAAGCCGCTCCAGAAAACCTGCTTGAGCCGGCCAGAATTAATACGTTACCATAATCGCCTTTATGAGAATCAGCTTTTCTGTGTAACAACTGCGTTGGCAACCGCATAGTTTTTAACATGTGAAATAGAAATAGCTACGTTAATATTCTTACCTCTGCCGTTTAAGAACAAGCAAACTGGTTTTCCTTCCTGGTCATTATGTATTTGAATATCCTGCCAGGAAAGCTGATTATCTCCAACTGCTTTAAAAATTGCTTCTTTAGCCGCAAATCTGCCGGCCAAATGCTGGTAAAATGAAGTTTTAGCTTTAGCATTATTTATTTCTGACTGCGTAAAAACACGCTCTAAAAAATCCTGGCCCCATTTTTCAACTGCTTGACGAATACGCCTTACTTCAGTAATATCTACACCCGTTCCAATTATCATTGTTCAATTAACTCCCGCATTTCCTGGACTGCTGAAAATAAGCCTGTATATAAAGCCTTGCAAATAACAGCATAACCGATATTGAGTTCTTCTATGCCTTTAATTTCAGCAATCTGTTTGACATTAGCATAATCAAGACCGTGCCCGGCGCTAACTGCTAATCCTTCTGCCTGAGCATATCCAACAGCACATTTTATTTGGTCGAGAAAATATTTTATTTGCTGAGGCCTTTTTGCCAATGCATAGCGACCGGTATGAAACTCAATAATGCCGGCACCAGTTTTTTTTGCTGCAATAATTTGTTTTTTTTCTGGATCAATAAATAAACTTACCTGGATTCCTGCCTTTTTTAGTTTACAAACAGCAGCAGAAATATTTTTAAAGTTTCCGGACACATTCAACCCGCCCTCAGTAGTCAATTCCGCCCTTTTTTCCGGAACCAGCGTTGACTGATCAGGTTTAATTTTGCAAGCGATCTTCAAAATCTCCGGCGCAATAGACATTTCAAGATTAAACCTGGTTTTGATCTTTTTGCGTAAACTTTAGTTGGCGACAATGCTCTGAGCACCGGCCTGTTCCGCAAGAAAAGCAGCATAAATTGGATCCGGTAGGTTCCCGCCGCGGGCCTGGCGTAAAGTTGCCACATGGTCAATATTTACTCCCAATCTAGGCATAATTAATTTATCTTCATTCCCCTTTTACGTAAAACCAAACAATAATTGCCAGGAGTAAAGAAACGAGCTTTAACCAGGGGTGACTGGAAATCAGACGGGTTAAATATACAAAAATATCATTCCGGTTTTTATTCATCTTCTTTAGCCCTAAGTAATTCCTTTACCTTAGTCTCCAGCTGCGCAGAGCCTAAATCTTTATAAAATCTTCTTCGGTAAATAATCGATATATCGTGTCTTTCTTCAGAAACAACGATAAGTATT
>JAPLLZ010000042.1:37767-45809 GCA_026387265.1 Candidatus Omnitrophota bacterium | reverse complement strand
AAGTATTGCGTCAGTTTCTTCGCTTAAACCCAGTGCTGCGCGATGCCGCGTACCAAACACCCTGCTTAATTCTTGATTAACCGCTAGCGGAAAAATACATCCGGCAGCAGCAATCCTTCCATGGGCAATAATTAAACCTCCATCATGAAGCGGGTTATTCGGAGTAAAAATTGCTTCGATTAAATCCGCGCAAACACGGGAATCAATAATCTCTCCACTTTGAATATAAGCTACTAGGGAATCATCCTTCTCAATAGCAATCAAAGCCCCTAGTTTATTTTTTGTTAAGTTTTCACAACCTTCAACAATTTGCTTACTAAGTAATATAATGTCCTCATCCTTTAGGCTATTTTTAAAAATTTGCCTTTTTCCTATTTGGGCCAGTCCCATTCTAATTTCCGGGTGGAATATAATTAATATCGCGATAACAGATATCCCGAAAAGTTTTTCAAATAACCAGCTTAATACTAAAAAATCAAACTTTTTGAAAATTAAAAAAGCAAGTAAAAGTATGATGATCCCGCGCAAAGCTTGCAAAGCACGGGTACCTTCAAAAAAAAGCATTATCTGATAAATAAGAAACCAAAGCAGCACTATCTCGATTGCCGGCTTCCAATATAAGAATAAATTATGCATTAGCATTTTTTATTGCTCCCGTTATTTTTAAAGCTTGGCTCACCTCTTTTACATCATGCACCCGGACAATATTAGCGCCCCGTTGGACAGCCAACACGCAGGCAGCTACAGTTGCGCTTGTCCTATCTGCAGAATCTGATTTTAAAACTTTAGCTATGAAAGTTTTTCTTGAAGGACCAATAAGTAGTGGTTTACCCAAAATCTTAAAATCTTCAAGATGTTTAATTATTTCAAGATTATGGGCTAATGTTTTTCCAAATCCTATTCCCGGATCAATAATGATTTTATCCGGTTTAATTCCACCTTCTTCTGCAAAAGCTATCGCATTTTTTAAATAAACAGAGATATCTGTGATTAAGGAATTATACTTAATAATTTTTTGCATATTTCTCGGATTTCCCAGCATATGCATAATTACTACCGCAGCCTTATATTGAGCGGCCAATTTAATCATCCGCTTATCACTTAATCCGGAAATATCATTAATCATCTGCGCTCCGGCATCTAAGGCTACTTTGGCTACTTCAGGTTTAGTAGTATCAATAGAAATAGGCGCACTTATTTTCTTCGCTAATAATTTTACCGCTGGCCCAACACGGCGTAATTCTTCTTGTGTGCTTATATTTTTTGCTCCCGGACGGCTAGACTCACCGCCTAAATCAATAATATCCGCTCCATCAGCGATCATTCCCCGGGCTTTCTGCAAAGCTAATGCAGGATAATTACTGCTAAAATTACGGTATAAACCATCCAAGCTAAAAGAATCCGGCGTTAAATTAATCACGCCCATCACCCGCACCTTTTTACCGAGAGTTAAAAAACCTTTTCTTAAAGACAAGGCCAGGTTATTTTTAGTAAATTTTTTAATGTTTTCATCGAGCTCAACCGCTAATTTCTGTAAACCAAATGGCTGAAAACTCAATTTATTTATCAGGGAATTAAATTGGGCGAGTTCTCCTATTAAGAGAACGTCAGTTCTTTTAGTTTTGCCGGTTAGTGCGCCTCTGGCAATTGCTGCATCGGCCCCCAATGAAAGCATTTCTTGTTTAAGAATATTGGCCGCGATATTGTTAATTGCCTCAAGCCGGATTAAAAAAGTGACCGCTTTAGGCAGCATGATTTTGGCACCATAGGGATCAACTCCAATCTCATGCATGATTTTTTGTACTTCTGCTGAACAATTAAAATGGAAAATTCGCATTTAAGCTAGATCTGCTTTTTCAATTCCCAATATCTTTTTTACTTCTTCACCACTAAGCACTTCTTTTTCTAAAAGTGCGTCGGAAAGAAGTTTCAGCTTATCTTGGTTATTTCTTAATGTTTCTATGGCTTTATTGTAAGCATCGTCGGTTATTTGTTTTACTTCTTCATCAATAACATGTGCTGTCTGTTCGCTATAGTTTTTCTCTTCCATAATATCGCGGCCAAGAAATACCAAACCTTCTCTTCTACCTAGGGTTAAGTTCCCCAACCTTTCCGACATCCCGAATTGAGTAACCATGCGCCTGGCCATACCGGTAGCTACCTCTAAATCATTTTGCGCACCTGTGGTAACTTCGCTTAAGCATAATTCTTCAGATGCCCTTCCACCTAAAATCATAGTAATCTCAGCAAGTAATTCTTTTTTTGTCCAGTAATGCCGATCTTCTAGTGGCGGGGTAAAAGTATAACCTCCGGCTAATCCCCGCGGAATAATGGAAACTTTTTTTAATGGATTTACTTCCGGTAACAATAAAGAAAGTAGGGCATGCCCGGATTCATGTAAAGCAGTAATCTCCTTTTCTTTCTTAGACATAATATGGCTTTTCTTTTCCGGCCCCATCAATACTCTTTCCACGGATTTATCCAAATCAATTTCCTCAACTGCTTCTTTATTATTACGCGCCGCCATTAACGCTGCTTCATTACAAAGATTGGCTAAATCTGCTCCGGAAAAACCCGGAGTTTGACTAGCTACAGATTTTAAGTTGACTGATTCAGCAAGCTTAATCTTGCGGGTATGTACTTTTAGGATTTCTTCCCGCCCCTTAATATCCGGTAGATTAATAATAATCGTACGATCAAATCTCCCCGGACGAAGCAGCGCCGGATCCAATGTATCCGGCCGGTTAGTGGCAGCAATCAATATTAAACCTTGCTGGCCATCAAACCCGTCCATTTCTACCAACAGCTGATTAAGCGTTTGTTCACGTTCATCGTTACCTCCGCCAATTCCGGAAAAACGTAAACGCCCTACCGCATCAATTTCATCAATGAAAATTATGGCGCCTTTACCTGAAACAACACCGGCTTTACGCCCTTGATCAAATAAGTCCCTAACCCTACTAGCACCCACACCGACAAACATCTCCACAAAATTAGACCCGGAAATGCTAAAAAACGGGACATTAGCTTCCCCGGCAACAGCCCGAGCAATTAATGTTTTACCGCATCCTGGAGGGCCGACTAAAAGCACGCCTTTAGGAATTTTTCCTCCCAGTTTTTGGAATTTTTTAGGGTCCTTAAGAAATTCGATTACTTCCTTTAACTCCTCTTTGGCCTCATCCACTCCGGCAACGTCATCAAAAGTAGCCTTTTCATTATTGCTTTGAATTTTTGATTTTACTTTTCCAAAAGACATTATTCTACTGCCCAGTTGTTCTCCACGCGCAGCCATCATCCACCAAAAGAAAATAAGCAGTAAAATCGGTCCTAAATTAAAAAGCAAAGTTACCCAAAAAGTACGTGCCGGCTTAATCTCAAAATTCTCTAAATTCTGGCGCATCAGGCTGAGCATCTCGGGATCATTATCCGGAATATTCACGAAAAACTTGGAACCATTCGAATAATCCCCTTGAAGTATAGATTCAGTTTTGGTTACTTTGGCTATTTTTTTACTAGTAGGATTATCTTTAAGTGACTGGTAAAACTGACTATAGCTGATTTCTTTAGGCACACCCGCTACAGGGATATTATTGAAAGAATTCACCAACATAATTAGAAGGAAAAAAACCAATAACCAGCCAAAGGGAAAACGCTTTATGATATTGGTTTTACTAGGTTTAGGCTTTTTTTGCGTAGACATTTTATTTCTCCATTTTCAGGAAAATCGTTCAAAACGACTCTCGTAATAACTAATTAAAATATTTCACTTTTTATTGAAAATTCCTTAAGTAAGAAAATTATTATATCTTGAAAATGATACGGAATCAAGCTTTTTATCGGTTTAGCGCTTAAAAAAAAGTAGGGATGTGCGGGTTTTTTCTTCGTTTACTCCTTTAGGCAGATTAACGATTGATCCAACCGGACGGTTAAAAATTAAATCTTCGAGTTCTTTAATATGCTGAAAAGTTATTCTGCGCATCCCCTTTTGGATAAACGCAATGCTTTGGCGTAATTTAAGGCGAAGAATAGACGGATGTAATTTTGTGATTTTCTTAATATTAATCCGCAAAGGGTTGCTTTTTAGGCTGCGTTTGGCAACCTGGTCTAAATATTCATAATCGTAAGAAACGCTTTCAGCCAAATTTGCTAATACTTTTAGGATGTTTGGGTTGTATTTTTCCTTAAGTAAAGGAATTAGGTAATGACGAATCTTGTTGCGTAAAAAAATATCCTCCTGATTAGTTGAATCAATGCGGGGATTGATCTTTCTTTTTTTTAAAAATTGATCAATTTGGTTACGCGTAGTTTCCAGGAGTGGGCGGATAAATATTGCTCCATGAATATTTCTTTTGGGAGATATTCCAGACAAGCCGGATAAACCTGTACCCCGCAATAGGCGCATTAATACTGTCTCTGCCTGGTCATCAAGGTTATGCCCCAAGGCAATTTTATTAGCTTTTACTTTTTTGGCTGTTTGGATAAAGAATTTTAACCTTTCCTCGCGAAAGAATTCTTCCAATGACCCTTTTATTTTTGTTTTTTGCAAAGGTAACCGTTTTATGGTTACGGGAATGTTTAATTTTTGGCCCAAATCTTTTACAAAAAGCGCATCCAGCTTAGAATCATTGCGGAAACCATGGTCTAAATGCACTATATGCAAAGTTAATCCCAGCTTAGATTTTAAACCAGAAAGTTTCAAGAGCAGCGTTAAGGAATCCGGACCGCCTGAAACAGCGATTAAAACTTTATCCCCACGCTGAATTAAAGAATAACGATTAATTGTCACTAACATTTTATCTAGCATAGGTTCATTTTATCATAAAATTATAAAAAAACTAGGGGACGGTTCTCTTAAGTTAGTTTTACGACAAGAGAACCATCCCTTGTGTTTATGTGTTTTTGTTGACTTTCCCTTTTTAAAAGTGTAAATTAATTCATATGACAACAAAGATTATTACCCATAAAGAACGAAAAATTGTTTTAGGGAATTTTATTTCCCTAACTACCCTACAAGGCATTAGCTATATTCTACCTCTGGTTGTCCTGCCTTACCTTATCCGGGTTATTGGAATAGAAAAATTCGGCTTAATTGCTTTTGCCCAAAGCTTAGTACAATATTTTATGATTCTTACAGATTACGGCTTTAGCCTATCCGCCACCCGCACCATCTCTCTTATCGGAGAGCACAAAAAAAAGATTAGCGCTTTATTTTCTTCCGTAATGACGGTTAAATTTATTTTTGCCGCAGCAAGCTTTCTAATTCTCTGCATTATTTTATATCTTGTCCCAAAATTTAAGTCGGATTGGATGGTTTACACTCTTTGTTTTGGATCAGTAATCGGCAACACCCTGTTCCCTGTTTGGTTCTTCCAGGGCAAAGAAAAAATGAGCTATATTGCTGTAGTAAATGTAATAAGCGGAATAATCTATGCAATTTGCATTTTTATATTTATTAAGGGGCCGGAAGATTTTTTGCTAGTGCCATTGCTAGGTTCACTTCTATCTATTATCAGCGGAATACTTGGCCTCTATATTGCTTTTAAGAAATTCCGTTTGGAGTTTATTATGCAAAAATATTCCGACATAAAAAAAGAGCTTAAAACCGGTTGGGATATATTTATTTCTATCTTAGCGGTTAACGCCTACACTACCAGTAGGGTCTTTGCCGTAGGATTACTTACTAATAATGTATTCACCGGCTATTACTCTTTAGCCGAAAGAGTTGCCAATATTATTCAAACTTTTCCCATGGATTCATTTACCCGGGCGGTATATCCTAGAATCAGTAATGTTTTTGCAAAAAATAAACAACGCGCAATCGCCATAATGTACAGGATACAAGATGGCATAACATTGGGTTTTGTGATCAGCCTGCCAATTGCCTATTTTATTGCTCCTTGGATTATTACTCTGGCCTGTGGAGTTGCTTATAAAGAAGTTGTATTTACCTTAAGGCTTCTACTGGCGGCGATATTCTTTGTGGGAGCCAACAACTTCAAAGTACAGTTCTTACTAGTTTGCGGTAAACAGGATCTTTATGCAAAAATTCACGTTGCTGCGGCACTCACCGGATTACCTCTCATATTCATTTTGATAAAACAATTTTCATACGCAGGAGCAGCATTAGCCACAGTACTCACCGAAGCAGGGGTATTTATTATTACGTCGCTGATTGTAGAGAAACTTACCAAAAAAATTTCGGGTAGGTAATTACTTTTTGACTTGATTACCGATGCAAAGAACCTCCTGAACGCTTCCATCAAAACCAATAATTGCTTTATTGGTCCATAAAATATGTACCCGCTCTCCATCGCTACGCATGTTTTCGTTTTCATTTACGGAATATTGTTCAGGATGTTCGATAATCCCTTTAATCATTTTGTCTAAATCCTCACCTGATAAATTTGCTTTAGGAACAATCGTACCAATTACGCTCTCTCCTAACACATCGCCTTCGCGATATCCGAAAAATTTCTGCCCGAATTTATTAAGAAACATAATATTACCCCTGGGATTCATCAACAGAATAATACTATTTGCATTCTCAACAATTTCTTTATATTTACCATCAGTAATCATTTTTCACCTTCTTTCGCTATCTTGATTATTAAAAATTTATTGCCTTTAATCTACTCAGCTTGATAACCCAGGATTTCCCTTTAAGAACAACAATATCGGCATCACAACCCCGAATACCATCAGTATAACTGAAATCCAAAGAAAAATACTATCTTGTATTTGTGGTTTTAAATCAGTCACTTTTGTCTTGGCAACTTTATCACCGATTCTTTTTCCTTCATCTTTATCCTTTAGCATCATAAAATATTCAACGATAAAGAAAAATGGTATCTCCATAAAAATATTTCTTATAATGGTTTTTGAATATTTTACCGGAAGGTTTTTTTCGTCAATAATACGAGTGCCTACTAAATACTTACCTATACTCTGACCATCAAAACAATCCTTCAAGAGCGTAGTCGGCAGCCAAAAAAGAAAACTAATATCTTTTGCAATAACATAGGATATTATGCGGCCACCCGCAGCAATAATTAAACAATCAATTAAATATGCGCATACCCTTTTATTTGGTCCTGGTTTATAAAAATCCATATTTTTCTCCTCTACTTTGTGGCGGTTGAAAATACTTGGCCCGTAGTAACTTTATATATAGTATCCCATCCTTCTTCTACGGGCGTTGCTGTAAAAGTGTACCCGGTTGAACTTAAATCACAGACATAAGTAAAACCGAGCTCTGTCTTACCGCAGTACCGAGCAAGTAAATCACCTGCTTTGTTTTTCAAAAAAGAATCCAGCTTATACGCTGACTCAGGATATACTCCATATGCCGTTGCAAAAATTTCAGCAGCAGTAGAAAAGACCTTAAGATTAGCTTGCGCGGATGCAGCAGACGCTTTCATCTTTTCATCTTTTAATTTTTCTACGACACCACCTAAAAAACCACCGGTTTTTTTATTTTCCGATGCTTTTTTAAGCTCTGCAAGAAACTGAGGATCAACAACTAACCCCATTCCTTCTGCTTTATGCACATCCGCCCAAGCCTTGTCATATTCTTTTGTACCATAGTAGACAAACGCACGAGCATAATAGGACTCTTTAACATTAGGGTTTATTTCAATAGCCTTGGTCAAATCCAAATCAGCTTGAGTAAAATTTCTTTGCGCCAAATAGGCAGCACCGCGGCCAAGATAAGCTCCAGCAATATTAGGATTCATTTCAATGGCCTTGGTAAAATCAGCTATGGCTTGAGGAAAATTACCTTGTTCACCGTAGGCATTTCCGCGAAGAGTATATGCTTCAAAGGTAGGCTTCATTTCTATAGACTTAGTATAATCAGCTATGGCTTGAGGAAAATTACCTTGCTTATAATAAGCTATGCCGCTACGTAAATATTCTATAACTGAACTATTTTCTTGAGTTGATTCTTGATCTTTTGCTATAGGCAATGGCAAACCTTGTTTTACTCCGTCAATACGCTCAATTTCGTCGATATAGTATGTCAGCGGTACTCCTTGAAAATCTAT
>JAPLLZ010000042.1:0-37712 GCA_026387265.1 Candidatus Omnitrophota bacterium | reverse complement strand
GGCGAATATAATAGCGGGATAACATAAAACTAACAATAAAATTAACCAGATTCTGTTTTTCATGTTTCCTCCGAAAAAACTAAATAAATAAGTCCAGCCACTATAGAAACAAATAAGGAATAATTAAACTTATTTATCCCTTCCTGAAGCTTTCTTAAGGCTTTCTATGACTTCTGGTTTTACAGTATACCCCAATTCTTCTGCCTTATGCACATCTAGCCAAGCCTTATCATAATCTTTTGCTAAACAATAGGCAAGCCCACGGTCTACATAGGCCATTGCAAAATTTGGATTTATTTCAATGACCTTAGTATAGTCAGAAATAGCCTGAAGTAAGTTGCCTTGATCAAAATAGGCAAGGCCACGATTGTAATAGGCTCCCAGATAATTAGGATCTATTTCAATAACCTTGGTAGAATCAGAAATGGCCTGAGGTAAATTGCCTTGATTAAGATAAATTCTACCGCGATTACAATAAGCATCTAGATAATTAGGGTTTATTTCAATAGCCTTGGTATAGTCAGAAATGGCCTTAGGCCAGTTAGCTTGCTCAGCATAAACAACGCCACGATTGTAGCAGGCTTCCAGATAATTAGGATCTATTTCGATGGCCTTGGTTAAATCAAGGATAGCTTGAGTTAAGTTATTTTGCTTATAATAGGCAAGCCCGCGATTAAAATAGGCTCTCGCATAATCAGGCTTTATTTCAATAGCCTTAGTTAAGTCCGATATGGCTTGAGGTGAATTGCCCTGAGCAACATAAATACCACCGCGATTACAATAAGCATCTGCATAATCAGGCTTTATTTCAATAGCCTTAGTTAAATCCGATATGGCTTGAGGTGAGTTGCCCTGTTTGAAATAAGCAACACCACGATTGTAATAAGCAGATGTATAATTAGGGTCTATTTCGATGGCCTTGGTGAAATCAGAAATGGCCTGGGGTAAGTTGCCTTGCTCCTTATAGGCAACTCCTCGGTTGTCATAAACCTGTGCAAGATTAGGATTAATTTCGATGGCCTTGGTGAAATCAGAAATAGATTGAGGAAAATTGCCTAACACAGCATAAGCGGCACCGCGACTAGAATAGGCATCTACATAATTAGGGTCTATTTCGATGGCCTTGGTAGAATCAGAAATGGTCTGAGGAAAATTATTTTGTATAAAATAGGCAAGCCCGCGATTGTAATAGGCACCTGCATAATTAGGTTTTATTTCAATGGCCTTGGTGAAATCAGATATGGCCTGGGGTAAGTTGCCTTGATCAATATAAACACCACCTCTTTCTAAATATTCTTCCGCAGTTTTTATATTAGCAGAATCCGGTTTATTCTCTTGAGATGCTTTTTGATCTTTTGCTATAGGCAATGGCAAACCTTGTTTTACTCCGTCAATACGCTCAATTTCGTCGATATAGTATGTCAGCGGTACTCCTTGAAAATCTATCTTTACATACTTATCTGTCTTCTCAATAAGTTTCCCTTCAACCGTATAGCCGGATTTAAGTATAATCGTTTCGGCGAATATAATAGCGGGATAACATAAAACTAACAATAAAATTAACCAGATTCTGTTTTTCATGTTTCCTCCGAAAAAACTAAATAAATAAGTCCAGCCGCTATAGAAACAAATAAGGAATAATTAAACTTATTTATCCCTTCCTGAGGCTTTCTTAAGGCTTGCGATCAATTCTGTATCTACATCTCCCAATTCCTCTGTCTTATGCACATCTATCCAAGCCTTATCATAATCTTTTGCTAAAGCATAAGCAAACCCACGATTGTGATAGGCCATTGCAAGATTTGGATTTATTTCAATAGCCTTAGTGTAGTCAGAAATAGCCTGAGGCAAGTTACCTTGATTGAAATAAACAACACCACGATTAGAATAAGCTTCTGAATAATTCGGGTTTATTTCAATGGCCTTGGTAAAATCAGAAATAGCCTGAGATACGTTATTTTGCTTAATATAAGCAAGACCACGATTGTAGTAAGCCTCTGCATAGTTAGGCTTTATTTCAATAGCCTTGGTGGAATCAGATATGGATTGAGACAAGTTACCTTGATTGAAATAAACACTCCCACGATTGTAATAGGCATTCGCATATTTAGGGTTTATTTCAATAGCCTTGGTGTAGTCAGAAATAGCCTGAGATAAACTACCTTGATTGAAATAGACAATACCGCGATAATAATAGGCCTCCGCATAGTTAGGGCTCAGTTCAATAACCTTAGTAAAATCAGATTTGGCTTGAGGTAAGTTGCCTTGATTGAGATAAGCACCACCGCGATTGCGATAGGCCTTTACAAAATTTGGATTTATTTCAATGGCTTTGGTATAGTCAGAAATAGCCTGAGATAAGTTACCTTGGGCAAAATAATTAACACCACTTTGCAAATACTCTTCCGCGGTTTTAATATCAGCAGAAGCCGGATTATTCTCTTGAGATGTTTTTTGATCTTTTGCTATAGGCAATGACAAACCTTGTTTTACTCCGTCAATACTCTCAATTTCATCGATATAGTATGTCAGCAGAACTCCTTGAAAATCTATCTTTACATACCTATCTGTTTTCTCAATAAGCTTTCCTTCTACTGTTTTACCAGATTTAAGTATAATCGTTTCGGCGAATATAATAACGGGATAACATAAAACTAACAATAAAATTAACCAGATTACTTTTTTCAGATCTCCTTTCACTTTACCTCCTTTTAATTCCAACTTCCAAAGAGTTTAATTGTTAATATTCTAACATATATTCTGAAATTATAAACAAAAAAGCAGTCTCCTGGTTTAAGGCGACTGCCTCTTTTGATAATGACGACGGAGCCCCTAGCCCCTCGCTGACAAATTATCAGACGAGTGAAGTATGCACCATGGTGGTTTCGCCTGGCACATTTACGGCGAAACCTGTAGGGTGCCACTCTCGGGGACTAATTTTCGCCAATCAGTTGAACCAAAGCGAAAATTAGTGGCGGAGAGTGGATTTTTGAGCACCCACCAGCCTGCCTTAGGCAGGCATTTAGCGAAATCCCGCTCTTTTTAGCGGGAAAACCACAAGGTGGCAATTTCCACTCTCAGTTTATTAAAAGTGGCGGAGAGTGGATTTAAACCACCGACCAAGCGGGTATGAGCCGCGTGCTCTATCAGGCTGAGCTACTCCGCCAAAACTAACAATTATTTCTTTCTATAAGCTTCTAAATATGAATCACAGTAAATATTTTTATTTAAAATAAGCTCTGCGGTAATTAATATATCAATAAGCTCTTTATCATTAGGGTCAAGTATAGCAGAATCTAAACCAGATGCAACTGCCATTGTTAAAAATGTGCGATTAATTAGGCTGCGTGATTTTGCCCCCTGAGAAACATTACTTAAGCCAATAATTGTTTTGGGACTGGGGTTAGTGATCATTTTAAACTCATGTATCGCATCCAAAATATCCTTAATCTGCCCCTGCGCTACATTCACCGGCATAACTATTGGATCAAGAAACAAATCCTGTATAGAAAATCCACTTTCACTGGCATGCGTCAGAATTATTGCCGCTAGCTCTAAACGCTGGTCTTTATTTTGCGGAATTCCCTGCGCGCTAATCGTTATGCCAATAAGCTTAGACTTATACTTCTTAGCCAGCGGAATGAGAATTTCTAATTTTTCTATATCAGCAGTTGTAGAATTAATTATGGTTTTATTTCTAGCAGCTTTTAACCCTTCTTCAATAACTTTAGGTTTGCTAGAATCCAAGCAGAGCGGTTTATCGGTTACCTCTTGGACTGTCTCTACCAACCAAGGCAAATCAACTAAGGGATTTTTGGAAGCTGGGCCACAACTTAAATCCAGTGCATCTGCCCCATTAGAAATTTGCTCCAAGGCGCAAGCTTGCACAATCTTTTTATCGTGCTCTTTCAGCGCAAAAGCGATATTCGAATACATCCCGTTAATTAATTCACCAATAATAAACATAGTTATTTCTTAAATAATGTTTCTATGTGATTTTTTACTTTTTCCACTGCTTTCGGATGCCGCATCACCAAAAGATCCGCACCGGATTGTATAAGGCTGGCAGCAGTAAGTGTTTCCCACATAATACCCTGTTGCGGATTAGCTTTTGCTTCCTTAGTTCTCCAGGCCTCTTGGCCGACAAAACAAATAAATGGTGAAGCTAAGGTTTTATCTCCAGATAACGCAGCTAATCTGGCTCTCTCCATAATCGAATAAGCATATTCTAAACCATATCCTAATGCGCCAATCGTGGGATTGACCACGATACGCTCTAAATTAAATCCCATATCGGAGATTAAAATATTTAACTGCTTAGCAATATTGATATCAATCGGACTTTCCGCAATAATATTATGCCCATCAGCCAAAGCACTGGCTACTAAAGTTTTATAATTTTCTTGCACTGCACACCCAATTAAGCAACGCTCACCCTTAGCTGCTTCTGAACAAGCTGGCATAATTAAATTATCTTTAGCATCATCACCACTTCCGATAATAATTAAAGGAGTCTTAAATCTATTTAATAATGTAGAGACGAATTTTGCTGCCTCTTGAGGGGTTTTATCACCAAAATCAGGATGTGTTCCTTGCATTTTTAAGCAAAGTAGTTCAGCTTTATAATCTTTAACGCAAATTTCCGCCCAGGTAAACGGATCATTAATCGCTTTACCATATGCCGATGTCAATTCTTCATCAAAATCTAACGGGGCAATATCCCAAATCTCAAAAGCGATTTTCGGTTTATGCGGAATATTCCCATCCTTAAATAATAAAGGCATTGTAGTTTGTCCACCAATCTTTACAACACTACTACGTGATCCGCCTTCATCTTTTAAGGCACCAATTGATACCGCTGAAATTACACCCGGCCATTTCTCAAGCACTAATTGCGTTTCCATATTTGTTCTCCCAATAAATTTAATGACTTTAATATAGGTGCGTCTGATTTTAGGTCAAAAACTGATTTTCCCAGCAAACTCAATTGCTCAACTCCTGAATCCACCGGCAAACTACCCAAATATTCTAAACCGGTTTCTTTAATTCTTTCTTTTTGAATATTTTCGTTGAAACGATTAACTAATAATCGGCTTTTTTTAAATTCAAATTTTAAAGCTTTGGTAAGTTCAATAATTTTTTTAGCGGATTTTAAACCAACGCTTGTGGCATCCGAAACCACAACTAATATATCTGCACAGCGGCAAGTCCTGCGGGATAAATGCTCCAGTCCCGCTTCATTATCGACTATGATATAATCGTAATCGTTAATCAGTTTAATCATTAAACCGCGCAAAACATTATTCACATAACAGTAGCAACCTGGACCCTCGGGTTTACCCATGCTTAATAAATCAAAACCTTCCTCTTCTTGAATGGCCGCCTGAACCTGATGTTGAATAAAGCGTTCCTTGGTCATTCCTGCGGGCAGCTGTTCCGGAGCAGCTGATATATTATCAATAATTGCCCCGATATTATCTGCCTGTTTTACACCCAAAACATCCCCTAAGTTACTATTGGGATCTGCGTCAATAGCGAGTATTGACCCTAACTTTTTTTCTTTTAAGGCGCGCACAATTAAAGCAGCGATTGTTGTTTTACCGGTACCACCTTTACCTGCTAAAGCAATAATATACCCCATTTAAAATCTTACCGTAGGAAATTTAGTCAGGTCGGTATGTGGGAAAAATAAAGCCTGACTGTATTCCTCCATGTACCCCGGGTTAACTGATAATTCAAAATAAGTAATTTTTAAAGCTAGCGCATCAGCCATAGACTTAGCCTGACTAGACAAAAGTACTTCTCTTGCCCCTGCCAAAGAACTATTTCCGATAAAAATAAATTTAGAGCGCGGTAAATCCGGCAGCAATCCAATACCAATAGCCTTTTCGATATCCAAATATGTACCAAACCCGCCGGCAATAAATATTTTATGAATATCAGTAAACTCCAAATTCAAATGTTTAACTAAAATAGAACAGGCAGAATATATCGCACCTTTAGAACGTTTAAGATTTTCAATATCTGCCTCGTTAATCACAATATCTGCCTGCGCCTGAATCTCTTCTTTAAAACAAATAACAAATTCTTTTCCGTTATCGGTTGAGCGGATACGCTTACCCTGAGCTTTAATTTTGCCCGCCCGGTCAATTATTCCAGCCTTAAGCATTTCACTAAGTAAATCAATGCCTTCAAAAGCCGGGCCGGCAGATGCTGCGCAAGCCACTAAAAAATCACGGTTGCCTAAAACAATCTCTCCATTTGTGCCAATATCAATTAATATACAGGGATCCTCTTTTTGATATATCCCGCTAGATAAAATTCCCGCAGTTGTATCTCCCCCCACATAGCTGGAAACTCCGGGCACGCAATTTAGCAAACCCCGCGGATTGATATTTATCCCAGCTTCGGCGGCACGCAGGACCGGAATAAAATTTGCCGTGGGAACATAAGGTTGGCGCCGGATATGCGAAGGATCCATATTTAAAAACAAATGCACCATAGTCGTATTGCCAGAGCAAACAATACAATTAACATTATTTAGGTCAACTTTATGTGCACTAACTAAATCTTTAATAATCTGGTTCATCGTATCAGAAACGGCGTTATGTAATTTTTCTAGCCCATCGGACTTAGCGGCATAAACTATACGCGTAATTACATCGCTGCCAAAAGCAGCCTGCTGATTATAGGCAGCTTTAGTTCCCAATATTTTTTTTGAATTTAAGTTTACCAGCTGACCAGAAATAGTCGTAGTCCCGATATCAAAACAAAGCCCGAAATTTCTACCAGTGGTATCACCAGGCTCAATTAAAACAATCTCCACTATTTCATCACGTCTACCCAAAGTAACCGTTACTTTCCAGTCATAATCACGCAATAATTCACCCAGCTGACGTATATTAAATAACCCTGTCTCAATCACCGGGAACTCGCCAAATTTACGTAAAGCCCGGTACAGCCTTTCTAAATCACTAATGCTATCATTAAGTGTAGGCGCAGGAAGCTCCAGGTATATTTTTGTAGCAAAAGGAGAATGTTTAAAAACTTTATCATCAAATTTTGGTTTTACCGTTAAAACATCTTCTGCTTTTGAATAAAGCCCGCTCAGCCGCTCCTCTAGTTCTTCCGGAGTAAGTTTATCAAAATTAATCCGCGAACTATCCGGAATTAAAACATCCAAATCACTATGAACAGTAGTAAGACAGGCTAAATATATATTTTCTTTTCTTTCTTGCGCAGTGATTATACCATTAGGTTGGCTATTCACTTGCCCGTGCTGGACCATTACCTTACATCGTCCACAGATGCCATCTCCTCCGCAATTAGAATTAATATAAATTCCAGCAGATATAGCTGCGGCGAGAATAGTTTTATCTTTCTCAACGCTAACGGTCAAATTATCCGGAATAAACTTAACTTTATATTTTTCCATAATATTATTGATGGATATATCCTATAGAGACGCAAAATTTTGCGTCTCTACGCATTTATTAAGATTTTATCCTATATTCTTTAAAAATGCCGGTATTCCGGCTGCCTCTTTAGGACCAACAATTATTTTAAATCCCGATTGATCTTCTAAGTCACCACTAATCATAGCCACATAACCCGGAATAATTAAATTTTTATGCCCAACTGCCTCTTTTACACCAAAGCTATTCAGTGATTTTGTAATTGCCTCTGCGTTAAATTTTTCCGCGGCCCAGGCAGTAAGTACAGACATGCCCTGAGTATCCACGCTTAAAATGTATGCCGGAATTTTACTGGCCTCCACTTCTCCTAAAACAGTAAAGTAACTTAAAGAAAAATTAGTGGTTACCAAAACCGGGGAATTCCGACCTACCTGTCCGATAGGGTAAAGCTTAGGATCGATTTGCAAAGGTTTTTGCGGATCCGTATAGATGTTCTGCCTCAAAGTTAAAATGGAAAGAATCTCCCAGGCAGAAAAACCCTTAATTAAAACCAATCCTGAATATTTAGCAATATAAGTAGCGGCCTCCATTGCTTCATCATAAGGATCAGCTTGATCAACAATAGTCAAACTAGGATACCCTAATGCCCGGTTATTTTTTTTAAGCGCCTGACGGCGCAATTGTGTTAAATCCCATATTTTATCCGCTATAGGTTTTTCCCCGGTATTTAAAATAAGATCTTTAACTCCTATACTAACCAGTTCCTTAGTAAGCTGGCTTAACTGATTAATATCTTGCGCGGTTACGACTAAAGGCAACTCAAACTCTTTAGCAATAGCGCCGATTTGCGTAAAATTTTCCTGGCTAGCAGAATAAAGTAAAGGCTTACGCGCAAAATTAATCTGCGCCGCTTGTTTTAAAGCAACCAAATCATTGCTCATCAACATTACCGGCAAATCTGTATTATCTAAAAGTAATTTAGCCGCCTCCAGAAATCTGTTGGCATCTTTGTTTTGTTTTATTGCTACCAGATTAACCACCAACTCCTGCCCTACGCGTTCAAATTTCAATTGCTTGATTTTTGCCAGCCGGTCCTTTATTTCATTGTCACCTAAATTATCATCAATAATAAAGCCGACTCCGCAGGGATTACGGAATTTTTCTTCATGCCGAAACATCACTGTTTCATTGCCAATTTCAAACCTGGTTTTATCTACACCCAAGGTAATTGGCTTAATTGGTGGCAATGCCTGAGCTTCTAAGGTACTCTTAGCTTCCGGAGAAATAAAAGGACATTTTTCAATCGGCAGCGCCTTTTTGGCAAGCTGCATCGCAAAAGCCAAACAAGTAGCTAAACCACACTGACGGCAATTTGTCTTTGGTAACAACTTGTAAATATCTAAACCGGAAAGTGCCATAATTATCTCCTGTCAATATTACCGAATATTTTTATTAGCCACCGACGATGTGTTAATCAAACTGGCAAAATAACCAGCTCCAAATCCGTTGTCAATATTAACAACGCTGACCCCCGGAGAACAACCATTCAACATGGTCAAAAGAGCTGCCAAGCCAGAAAAACTAGATCCATATCCGCAGCTGGTTGGTACAGCCACAATCGGCGCCTTAACCAATCCACTAACTAAACTAGCTAAAGCTCCTTCCATACCTGCTACTACCACAATTACTTTCGCCTTTCTAAGCTTATCTATATTGTTCATCAGGCGATGTACTCCAGCAACCCCTACATCATAAAGCCTTTCTACTCGGTTACCCATAACCTGAAGAGTTTGTGCCGCTTCTTCAGCCACCGGAATATCCGCAGTGCCAGCAGAAACCACCAACACTAAACCTCCAGATAAAATTTTAGGCTTAGTCAAATAATAGCCCATTTTAGCAAGTGAATTATATTTTAAAACTGGGATTGTTTTTTTTAAGAAGGCGTAGGTACTTTTTTCTAACTTAGTTAAAAGCAGGTCTTCCTTGGAATTAATTATATTTTTGGCGATTTTTTTTAAATGCTGACGGTCTTTTCCGGGACAATAAACAACTTCGGCAAACCCTTTGCGCTTCTTCCTATCGGTATCAATTTTGGCGAACCCTAAATCACAAAACCCCCTGCCCGCAGTCATTATTCTATAGGCCCCGGTAAACTAAATATCCTAAAAGAATTATGAAAATTAGGGAAAAAATATAGAAATCGTTAAAATAAAAAAAGTCATGTACCCTGCTTATTAAACCATCCGGCTCACCCTTAATTGTTTCAGGTTTTAAATGACTTTGGCTTTTTTTGTATTGCTCTACCTGATCCTTTTTAAACCTTAGATATACGCCTCCCACTTTGTAGCCGGGGATAGTTCCATTTTCGGTCAAATCTAAAACATCCTTTTCCGAAACTCCCAGCATAATCGATACATCCCTAACAGTAAGCATTTTTTCTTCGGTCATTTTTATACTCGCGGCCTAAACTTAAATATATTTATACCTAAGCTGTATCCGCTAAATATTAATTATTTTTTTAAAGCCAGCTAATACTTGCCTAAATTTATTTTGCGATTTTACCTGAAGCTACCCAGGAATCTATCGCCTTACGTTCAAATTTCCAGTCGTTATTTTCTTTACTTGCCGGCACTTTGCCTGAATTGGCCCATTCCATAATCGAACTTAATTCCACCTCTAAATATTTGGCCAACTGTTCAGAATTAAGGAAATCATGCAGCATTGTGCATTGCCCTTCAAAAACCGCCCCTTCTGCAACATTGAGTTTTGCCGGATAGATATGCCCTTCAACTATTGCTTGCGGCAGTAGAGTAAGCCGTTCTTTAGCAGTAATCTTTCCTTTGACCCGGCCCCCGACGATAATATTATCACCGATAATATCCGCATTAATTACTGCTGTAGTACCAATCGTTAAATTACCGCGGGTATCCAAACTACCTTCAAACTTACCGTTAATCCGCAAATTAACCGGATCCTTAAAACTTAAAGTTCCCTGCATTGCCGCATCAACATCCAAAGTTTTCTCCTCCAAGCTTTTCTTAAAGGCCATGTTTCTCCTCCTTTGAAAGTGGCATTTCTATATAACGCAAAAAATACAGGACGATTAAAACTAAAAGCGTAGTACAAGCAGCAATCTTATTAAACCCAACCCCGACGGCTAAACCAATACCCGCAACTACCCAAAGGCTGGCTGCCGTAGTTAAGCCCCTAACTCCATCTGATTCACGGATAATTGTACCAGCGCCAAGAAAACCGATACCGGTAACCACCCCAGCAGCAATGCGTACAGGATCTAAAGATACCTGTGCTTTATATATATCAAAAACATATAGAGATGTCAACATGATAAGGCAGCTACCTAAAGCCACCAATATGTGCGTACGCAGACCGGCATCTCTGCGATGAATCTGTCTTTCCCAGCCGATTAGGCCGCTTAAAACCAAAGTTAACAACAAACGCATTATCATTTGAAAATCAGTAGGCATATGCCCTCCTTAATATTTTCATCCAAAACCATCGCGAGCAAAGCAAGCGAGGGTTCACCTTAATTTTTATACACAAAGTCCTGGCGAGTGCAGCGAGCCAGGGCCATCCCTCCTTTTAACTACATCTTCAAATAAAGATCGCTTCTTGCTCCATGCTTATAGATATTTGCTCCAAAGCCAGCAATCATCGCTGCATTATCCATGCATAATTTGATATCCGGAAAAAAACACTTAATACCTGCCAATTTAGCATGGGTGATAAACTTTTCACGCAAACAACTGTTTGCCGCCACTCCTCCACCAATCAAGAGGTTGGAAACCTTTTTGCGTTTACAAGCAAGCAGTGATTTTTTAACTAAAACATTAATCGCGCTTTCCTGAAAAGATGCCGCTAAATCCCTATTTAACTTAATACCGGTTTTTTTATTTTTTAAGTAATATAAAACAGCGGTTTTTATACCACTAAAACTAAAATCTAGCTCATTATCCATTCCTGAACAGGCGAACTTAATTTTTTGCTTATTTCCATCTTTAGCTATTTTTTCAATCAACGGACCACCAGGATACCCTAATCCCATAATTTTAGCTACTTTATCAAAAGCCTCACCACATGCATCATCCCGGGTTTGCCCCAAAACCTGAATTTTAGAAAAATCGTTTATATAAAAAAGAGAAGTGTGCCCTCCGGAAACAACTAATGCCACCGCTGGAAATTTAATATTGCTGTGACAAAGCACATTTGCATAAACATGGCTATAAATATGGTTAACCCCCAATATAGGTTTCTCAAGTGCCAAAGCCAGTGCCTTAGCAAAAGAAACTCCCACCATAAGCGAACCAGGTAAACCCGGATGAGAAGTAACCGCTACCAAATCTATCTGCTCAGGTTTTATTTTAGCGATCTTAATTGCTTCAACAAATACACTGACTATACTTTCTAACTGCATGCGTGAAGCAATCTCCGGAACCACCCCTCCATGACGACTATGTAATTTTAAACTAGTCGCAACAACATTGGCTAAAATCTTCTTTTCATTTTTAACGATAGCTACGCCGGTTTCATCGCAAGAACTTTCAATCCCTAGCACAATCATCGTACCACCTGCGAAAGAAAAACAAACTGATAACCCTCTGCTTCCAACTGCGGAAGCATTTCTTTTAATACCAACAAGGTATTTTTGCGGTCATGGCCAATACCGATCGCTACCCCCTGATTTCTAGCGATTTTCTTTAATTTTCTAAGCTGTCCTTTTATGTATTCAGGATCATTAGAATTATCTAAAAACACATCCCGCTTAGCAAATTTAACCCCAATTTTTTTAGATAAAATTGGGCAAACAGATTTATTGGTGACAAAGCTGTCAAAAAAATACAGATTGCGTTTTTTTGCTTCAGCCATCACTAAAGTACTTGTCTTCTTGTCTTCAGTGACACGCGAACCCATATGGTTAGACACGCCCCTGGCAAGAATAATATTAGCTAGATCTTTTTCAAAAACATTATGAATTTTTACAGCATCCATGGCGATAGTAATGGTATTATTCTCTAAATTATATTTTTCTTTTGGCTCCATCGGTAAATGCAATATTATTTCAAAGCCTAAGTTATTCAATTCCTGCATAGCTAATTTCGAGTTTTTTAGACCCGGTAGAATCGCGCAAGTCAAAGGTTGTTTTATCTGCTGAACAATAGGGAGGTTATTTAAACTATACCCCCAATCATCAATTACAATAGCAATCCGTCCAACAACCACAGGCAGCTTCTTTTTAACCGGGGGTTTTTTATGAATAGGAACCAAGATAAGCGCAACAAATACAAAAAAAAGTAGAATTATACCTAAATATTTATACGTTGTGTTTTTCATTTATTCGAAATACTTATTGCAATCTAAAATTATTTAACCCGCTTATAAATCTCAATTGCTTTCAAAGTGTCTATAGCGCGCATGATTTGAATATCAGTTTTATAATTAAAGGTGGTTTTGGCGGGTAACGTATCAACCTGCTGATCATTTTGAATCTTATCAAAGGCTTCGCCGGAAGTTTTTATTTCCATCTCCGGAGCTTCAGCAGCTGATTCCTTTTTCTGCTCAACCAGAATATCCGGAGTAACTCCTTGGCCTTGGATTATTTTTCCTGAAGGAGTAAAGTAATGGCTCGTAGTTAAACGTAAAGCTGAACCGTCGCCTAAAGGAATAACTGTCTGCACAGATCCTTTCCCGAAAGATTTATTTCCGATAATTATGGCGCGCTTATAATCCTGTAAAGCGCCGGCAACAATCTCGCTTCCGGAAGCTGACCCCTCATTAATTAAAACAACCAGCGGTAAATCTAAATTTGTGCTTTTAGTATCAGAGAAAAACTTCAGGTCTTGGTCCTTTTGCCTGCCCTTAGTGTAAGCAACTAACTTATTCGCTTCCAGAAATTTTCCAGTTATCTTAACCGCGACATCCAAGAGCCCACCAGGATTATTCCGCAGGTCAAGGATTAATGCCCGCATTCCTTGCTTGGAAAGATTAGTTAAGGCATTATTAAATTCAGCAAGGGTATTTTCACGGAATTCGGACAGCCGCAGATAACCAATTCCATCTTCCAAGATAAGCGCATATTTTATATCAGTAATTTTAATAATATCTCTGGTAATTTTAAAATCTAACAGTTTTTTTTCAGCATCTCTTAATATCGTAAGATTAACTATCTCTCCTGGTTTACCGCGCATTTTTTTGACTGCTTCAGTAATTCCTGCTTTCCAGGCAGGCGTATCCTCAATTGGCGTAATCACGGTCAATAAACCGTCTTTGATAGTAATTTCAACTCCTAAGCCTCCAAATTTACCCTGAGTATCCGTCTTTAATGCTTCATACGTCTGAGGATCCATGAATTGACTGTGGGCATCCAGTGAAGCCAACATACCTTTTAATGCGCCGTAAATCAAATCTTGGTTTTTTGTATCATCAACATATTCTTTATGAATAATTGCCAAGGTATTAGAAAATATCTCCACCTGTTTATACAGTTCATCATTACCTTTCCTTTTATTTTCAGTAAAACCACGCCGGATACCGATAAACACAAGGACAACAAAAAAAGCGACCAGAATTATCTTTTTACGCATTAACTAAGCCTTCCTTTAATTAATTCTCCTACTACCTTGGGATTAGCTTTGCCGGAGCTCTTCTTCATTACTTGGCCGACTAAATACATCAAAGCATTGGTTTTACCGGCTTTAAAATCGCTCACTGATTTAGCGTTTTCCTGAATAACTGTTTCAATTATTTGCGTGAGTGCATCAGTATTAGATATCTGCTGTAAATTCCCTTCTCGAATCAAATCGTGGGTAGATTTCTGGCTATCAATCAATTGATTTAAAACAATCTTGGCGGAAAGATAAGAAATCTCCTGCCTTTGTACAAAACCCAGCAAATTTATCAATTCTTTTATATTTATTTTCAACTCATATAATTCTATTTTCCGCAAGTTAGCTTCCGATAGTAACGGGCCAATTAACCAATTGACTATCTCCTTTTTATCTTTTCCCGGATAAACCTGGATACATTTTTCTGCAAATTCCGCATTCTTTTTAGTGCAAGTTAAAATTTTAGCATCATATTCACTTAACCCGTATTCCTTAACAAAACGGGCAACTTTCTCCTGCGGTAATTCCGGTAACTCTTTTTTAATCCGTGAAATCAGGGATTGGTCAATGATAAAAACGGTTAAATCCGGATCAGGAAAATACCGGTAATCTTTAGCGCCTTCTTTAGTACGCATCGCTACGGTTACCCCTTTTTCTACATCCCAAAGCCGGGTTTCCTGAACCATCTGTTCTCCGGTTTCCAAAAGCTGAGTTTGCCGCTCTACCTCAAAAGTCAAAGCATCCTTAACACCTTTAAAAGAATTCATATTTTTTAACTCCGCCTTAACTCCCAGCTCTTTAGCCCCCTGAAGGCGCAAAGAAATATTAGCATCGCAACGCAAAGACCCTTTCTCCATATCGCAATCAGATACATCCAAATATCCAATAATATTTTTTAAACTTGTCAAATAATCAAAAGCTTCCTGCGGGCTATTTAAATCCGGTTCACTAACAATCTCCAGTAACGGAATTCCTGTACGGTTAAAATCTACCAGGCTTTCATTTGCTTCATGAATAAGCTTACCGGCGTCTTCCTCTAAATGCACCCGGGTAATCCCAATGCGTTTAGGTTGATCCTGAACATGGATATCTAAATAACCGTTTCGCGATAAGGGTAAATCATACTGCGAAATCTGATAATTCTTAGGTAAATCCGGATAAAAATAATTTTTCCGGTCAAATTTGGTATGTTCTTGAATCTGACAACCAAAAGCAAGGGCTAATTTAATTGCAGAATTTAACGCCTCCCGGTTATACACCGGCAACGAACCGGGAAAACCAAGGCAAACCGGGCAGACATTGGAATTAGGGGCTTTTCCAAAATCCGTTGAGCAACCACAAAATGCCTTGGTTTTAGTATTCAACTGCAGGTGAACTTCTAATCCGATAACTGTTTGATATTTCATATTTTAGGTTTAATTTTATGCCAATCGGTATTTTGTTCAAAAGCATGCGCTACCCTAAAAAGCATCTCTTCATCAAAAGGCTTAGCCATAATCTGCAACCCTACGGGCAAACCTTTTTTAGTAAAACCACAGGGAACAGATATTGCCGGTATTCCTGCCAAGTTTACAGAAATAGTGTAAATGTCAGAAAGGTACATCTTCAACGGGTCCTGGACTCTTTCTCCAATTTTAAAAGCACTGGTCGGAGAAGTAGGGGTAACAATACAATCAAAATCCTGAAAAACTTTATCAAAATCCTGCTTAATTAGCGTACGTACTTTTAAAGCACGTAAATAATATGCATCATAATATCCATGCGACAAAGCAAATGTGCCCAATATAATTCTTCGTTTGGCCTCCTGGCCAAATCCTTCAGCGCGCGTGGACTTATACATCTGAATTAAATTATCTGACTGCGCACGATACCCATATTGCACTCCATCAAATCTGGCTAAATTTGAGCTGGCTTCCGCTGTAGCTATAATATAGTAGACGGCAACTGCATAATCAGTATGGGGCAATGATACCTGTTTAGTAGTTGCACCTAAAGTTTTTAGCTTTTCTATCGCCTCTTCAATAATCACCTTAACTTCCGCATCCATTCCCTCAACGAAGTATTCTTTAGGTATACCGATTTTTAAACCTTTAATATCACCGTGGAGGCTTTTAGTATAATTGGGCGTGCCTTGATTTACTGAAGTTGAATCTTTAGAATCATGCCCACAGATAATCCCCATTAAAATTGCGGCATCCTGAACATCTTTAGTGATCGGTCCAATCTGATCAAGGCTGGAAGCAAAAGCAATTAATCCAAAACGCGAAACGCGCCCATAGGTCGGTTTTAAACCTACCACCCCGCAAAAAGATGCTGGTTGGCGTATTGAACCTCCGGTATCACTTCCTAAAGCCCAAATTGCTTCATCATTGGCAACAGCAGCAGCTGATCCGCCGCTAGATCCCCCAGGAACACAATCTAAATTCCAGGGATTATGCGTTACCCCGAAATATGAATTTTCAGTAGAAGATCCAAAAGCAAACTCATCCATATTAGCTTTTATTGGAAAAATAGTAGCGCCGCTTTCTTTTAATTTTTTAATTACAGTAGCATCATATGGCGGGCGAAAACCTTGAAGAATTTTAGAGCAGCATTCAGTAGAAATCCCCTCTGTGCAAATATTATCTTTAATGGTAATTGGTAATCCTTTAAGAAAACCTGATGTGGAATTACCAGTAAAATCCTTTAGCTCTTGCCTCCTAATATACGCATTGACTTTAGGCTCAACTTTATGTATACGCGCATAGAGCGAGTCCATAACCGCCTTAAGCGAAGTCTCCTGGCTGTTTAATTTTGCTAATAGTTCGTGGGCAGTAAGTTGATTTAAATCCATGATTATTCTATTATTTTGGGGACACTGAAGAAATTCCCCTTTTTGCTCGGAGCATTCTCCAGAGCCTTCTGCGGGAATAAAGAAATATGAGGTTGGTCTTCCCGCAATACATTACTTATGGGTAAAATATGGCTGGCTGGCTTAACTTGTTCCACATTCAAATTACTAAGTTTATCAATAAAACCCAATATCGCATGAAGCTCACCGGAAAGCTTCTCTAACTCATTAGGCTGCAATTCGATACGCGCTAAATGTGCAACATGATTAATTGTTTCTTTATCTATTGACATTATCCCTCCAAATTTTTATTATTTTATCATTATTATATTCAAAAGTCAACATTCGCCCTGACACCATTCCAAAAGCTATAAGTTGACAAATTAAGAAAAATGTGTAAAATACAAATAATTAACCACGCAACCAAAAAATGAAAAATAAAGCTGAAAAAATCAAACCAAAATACTACCTAAATAAACAAGGCGAGTTTGTCATTGAAAACTACAACTATGCCAAGCCGTTTGCTAACTTCTTCCCGGGAATTGCCGGAAAATACGGAATCCCGATGTGGGTTTTCTACGTTAACCGCGGCCAATGTATCTGCAGTTTTGGCACTAAAGACAAAGATCATGCCATTATGGAATTCTTTCCGGCGAATAAATCCTGGCAGTTTGTTTCTAATCAAGGTTTTCGTACTTTTATTAAGATTAAAAAGAATAAAACTGAATCGATTTATTATGAGCCGTTTCATGATGGGTATATAAACCTAAAATACCATATTAGCAATTGCATGCGCATAGGCTCTGCTGAACTTACCCTAGAAGAAGAAAATCATACGCTAGGAATTAAAACCACCGTAAAATATTTCAATATACCCAATGATACTTACGCTGGCCTTACCAGAATAGTAAGTATCCAAAATACCGGCAATAAAACCACTTCTTTGCAACTTATTGACGGAATGCCGCAAATTGTCCCTTTTGGAACAAATAATTTTTTCCTTAAAAAACTCGGTCGCACCATCGAAGCCTGGATGAAAATTGACAACTTGGATAATAATGTTCCTTTTTATAAACTACAAGTCGACCCCTCGGATCGGCCGGAAGTCATACATATACAAGAAGGAAACTTTTATCTTGGCTTTCATTTTAAAAAAAATAAACCGCAAATAATTAAACCCATAGTTGATCCAGAATCTGTCTTTGGACAAGTATCCGACCATTCTTACCCGGCAGAATTTTTATCACAAATTAATTTCCAGCATCCAAAAGATCAATTAACTCAGAGCAAAACCCCCTGCGCACTACTTTTAATGGATTTGGAATTAAAGCCTGATGAAGAAAAAACTTTTTATGCGGTAATTGGCCAGGCGCGCAATGCTAAAACCTTAAATAGCTCGGTTAAAAATATTACTAAATTCGGATATATCCAAGAAAAACTGCTCCAAAATACCAAATTAATTACTGAATTAAAAGACAACATTTTAACTAAAAGCAGTTCTGCAGAGTTTGATTTATACACACAACAAACTTATCTAGATAATATTATGCGCGGTGGATACCCGGAAGTTTTTGCATCTGGCATTGTATTTTACCTATATTCGCGTAAACATGGTGATTTAGAAAGAGATTATAACAAATTCCAACTCCAACCTACTTATCTTTCACAAGGCAACGGGAACTACCGGGATACCAATCAAAACCGGCGAAATGACCTTTGGTTTAATCCCCGCATCCAGGATGAAAACATTATTTCCTTTATGAACCTTATCCAGGCAGACGGTTTTAATCCCTTAGTGGTAAAACCAGAAAGCTTTCTGCTCAAAGATAATCCGGAATTAAACAAACTCTTAAAAACATTTGTTTCAGAAAATAGTATCGAAAAACTGAACGATTTCTTTAAAAAACCTTTTAGCCCAGGAGAACTTTTATTTTTTATTGAAGAAAATAGCATCAAGTTAACTGCATCTTATGATATTTTTTTAGACGCTATACTCTCCTGCGCTTTAAAAATTCAGGAAGCTGAACATGGAGAAGGATTCTGGACAGATCACTGGACATATAATCTGGATTTAATCGATAGCTATCTGGGGCTGTATCCGGAAAAAGCTAGGGAACTATTCTTTGAAAGAAAAGTTTTTACTTTTTATGATAATACGGAAGTAGTCAGGCCACGCAATGAAAAATACGTTTTATATAACGGCCAACCCCGCCAACTGCATTCTCTTATACAGGATAACGCAAAAAAAGAAATACTGCACAAAAGAATAATTAATCCACACTCTGTAAGAACGCTTCATGGAGAAGGCCAAATACATTATACAACACTCATGGCTAAACTTTTATGCTTAGCAGTAAATAAATTAGCCTCCCTGGATGCTTTCGGCGTAGGCATCGAAATGGAATCCAATAAACCCAACTGGTTTGATTCGCTTAATGGCTTACCTGCCCTCTTTGGTTCATCAACCTGTGAAACTTTCGAATTAAAACGCCTGCTCATAAAAATTAAGCAAGCCGTAGAAAATTCTCAATTAAGCGAAATTGAGATGGCTGAAGAAATAGCCAGGTTTATTGAGCAGTTGCACCCTTTATTTCCTTTAGATCAGTTTACCTATTGGGACAAAAGCAATACCCTAAAAGAAAGCTACCGGCATAATATCCGCTTGGGATTTTACGGCAAACTAACAAAAATGCCTATCAACCAGCTACTTGATTTTATCAATCAGGCTTTAGAAAAAGTAGAAACCGGCCTGGCTAAAGCTTTCGACAAAACTAAAGGTATTTACTATTCTTATTTTATTAACGAGGTTAAGGAATACGACATTATCAAGGATCATTATATTTACCCAAAGAAATTTACGCAAATTCCGCTGCCGCTATTTCTTGAAGGCCAAATGCACGCTTTGAGGCTTTCTCAAAATCGTCAACAATGCCTAAATCTACACCAAGCAACTAAAAACAGTGCACTTTTTGATAAAAAATTGAAGATGTACAAAGTAACGGAATCACTAAACTCCATGCCGGAGGAAATAGGCAGATGTAGAGTATTTAGTCCGGGATGGCTGGAAAACGAATCAATCTGGCTACATATGGAATATAAATATATTTTGGAGTTGCTGAAAAACGGATTAGTTGAGGAATTTTACGCTGAGTTTAAAAACGTGCTTATACCTTTTCAGGATCCGCAAATATATGGCCGCAGTATTTTAGAAAACTCCTCTTTCCTGGCAAGCAGTGCTTTCCCGGATAAAAGATTGCACGGAAATGGTTTTGTCGCCAGATTATCCGGCTCTACCGCAGAATTTTTGCATATTTGGTTAATTATGAATACCGGCCTTTGTCCTTTTAGGCAGGACGAAACTGGCCAACTTAATTTAACTTTTAAACCTAATCTTGCAGGATGGCTATTTGACAAAACCGGTAAGTATTCTTTTAATTTCTTAAGCCAAATCCAGGTAACTTATCATAATCCCAAGAGAAAAAATACCTACTCTGTTGATGAAAAATCTGGCGCCACAATAAAAAAGATTGTTATCTGGGACAGTAATAAACCTATTGAATTTGCTTCTGCCACAATACCTGCTCCTTATGCCCTAGCAATCAGATCATGTCAAATCAAGAAAATTGATATCTATCTAGATTAATCAAAATACTTACTTATTAATAAAAAAACCAGGTTAGCATAATAACCTGGGAGATTAATAAAAGTACTACCAACTAAGTTAGCCAATCTGTTCGCTTAATTTTGCAGAAACAGTAAGCTCCACACTTAAAGTGTGCACAAATAGAATTTGATAAAATTCTCCTCTATTTACCGCCAGAATACTTCCTTTAATCTTGCAGAAAAAATGCTCCTTCTTTTCTTTGGTATTTCTTTCTTTTAAAACATAAAGATAGGGTTGAGGATTAATTAATTCAGTGCTTTTAATCGGCTTAATAATATATGCAAAATGCCGGCGCACCACGCTATGTACGCCCTCCTTATCGGCTACTTCAGAGCTAGCGATTATTTTCCGCCCCCTACTGCGAAAAGTCAGATTTTTATAGAGTAAGTCTCTCATCGATTTTACCTTAAACTAACCCTTTTAATTTCATTTAAAGTATGCAGTTAAAATAAAGGCAAATCAATGGATTTTGACCTAAAAAAGAAAGCGTTTCCTCTTAAGTAGAATATCTTGTTTAGCGTAGGGTGTTGGAGTTAATTTTGAAATTGTGGGTTAATTTGTTGTTTTCTTAAAATAGAGGCGGGGTTCTTTACCTTGAATAATCCTGCGCAAATTTTCTTTATGCCGGATAATCACAAAAATAAAAAGCAGTAAACTTAAACTAATAAATGTTAGCGGAAGCCTAAACAACACAGAGAAAACCGGAAAAAAAACAGCGCTACAGATTGAGGCTAGAGAAACTATCCTAAAAATACAAAAAACAATAAACCACACCAGAATTAATAAACCGATTACTGAATTTAGGCCGGGAACTTTTAAAGAAAGGCCAAGTAAAACACCAAAAGTGGTGGCAATTCCTTTCCCTCCCTTAAACTGTAAAAATACCGTCCAGTTATGCCCGCAAATACAGAACAAACCCATCGCTATCCGCATATTTTGCGTCTGCAACAAAACAGGCTTATCCACAAAGTAGTTCCCCAGAAAAAAAACCACCAAGAATCCTTTTAGTATATCTAAAATTAAAACGATGACTCCCGGGACTTTGCCTAAAACACGCAACGCATTAGTAGCGCCCACATTGCCTGAACCGACCTTGCGAATATCGATTCCTTTAAGCACCCGGCCAAAGATATAAGCAGTAGGTATAGAACCTATAAAATAACTAACTAGTAACGCGACGATTGTCAGCAGCATATAAAATTTTAAAACCTCTCTTTACGTAATCAAAGCCGGAAATAATCGTAAAAATTACCGCCGGCCACCAAATCAACACTGCTAATTTCCATTGCAACAAAACACAAATCACAGAAAGCATTTGAAAAATTGTAGTTAATTTACCCCACTTGGTAGGATAAACCTCTAAATTCTGTTTAACCATATAAATAACTACTGCTCCGATTATAATAATCAAATCCCGGGAAATCACAATAAAACTTACCCAGAGTGGAAACTTAAGATTTAAGTGACAAATCGGTGACAAAAATACAAAGGCGCTAATTAATAAAAGCTTGTCTCCTAACGGATCTAAAATTAATCCAGCTTTGGATTGCATTTTAGCTTTTCTGGCGATATAACCATCTAAACCATCAGAAATAACCCCTAGAATAAATATGACTAAAGCTAATTTTACCAAAAAAGCTCTTTCCGGGGCATAATACAACAGGCAAGCAATAAAAAATGGAACGCTTAATATGCGAAATGTAGAAATTTTATTTGCTATATTCATCCCGCACCTTCTTCCTTAATTAATTTATTAAACCGTCTGACTTCAAGAATTGAATATTTAGAAGGTGCGGGATTCATTTAATCACCCTCATTCGCTGCACAGGCCAATAAATAATCATCGCCTGCCCAAGTAAATTATTCTTTGGGACAAACCCCCAGTAGCGGCTATCCTTAGAAGTAGCAGAATTATCTCCTAATACAAAATAACTATCCGCAGGTACAACTAATTTTTCACCCGGCGCACTTAATTGGCCGCGGTTATAGTAATAAATCTGATTAAAGATCGGTTCTGCAGCCGGCTGATCATTAATATATACCGAACCACCCTTAATTTCCACCACATCTCCGGGAAGCCCGACCAATCTCTTTATAAAATCCTTACTTTTATCTTCCGGATAAATAAAAACAATTACATCCCCTCTTTTAGGCTGGCGCAATGCCGGTAACCGCATATTAGTGAACGGAATTTTTGCTCCATAAATGAACTTGTTTACTAAAATCAAATCCCCCTCAATTAAGGTCATGCGCATTGACCCGGTAGGAATCTTAAAGGCCTGGACCAAAAAAGCCCGGATAACTAAAGCCAAAAGAAAAGCAATAATAATTGATTCAACCCAATCCCTAATTACAGATTTCTTTTTTAAACTCATATTTTTAATATCTCCAGAAAAGCTTCTTGTGGTATTTCCACTTTTCCAAACTGCTTCAGCCTTTTCTTGCCTTTTTTCTGAGTTTCCCAAAGCTTACGCTTACGGGTGATATCTCCGCCGGAACATTTGCTTGTGGCATTTTTACCTACAGAACGCACTCTTTCTGAAGCCAAAATCTGACTGCCCACTGCTGCCTGAATCGTTACTTCAAAAAGCTGCCGCGGAATCAACTCCTTAAGTTTAGAAACCAATAAATGCGCCCGCGAGGTAGCCTTATCTTTAAACATTAACGAGGAAAAAGCATCGCAAATCTGGCTATTTAATAATATATCAAGTTTAACCAGCCTTGTCGGCAAATATTCTTTAACCTCATAATCCATAGAACCATAACCCCGCGTAATTGATTTCATGCGATCATAAAAATCAACAATAATTTCAGATAGAGGTATAGAGAAAATTACTTTTACACGATCTTCCCCTAAATATTCATTAGAAACAAATACACCCCTGCGGGATTTAGTGAAATCACAAACCGCCTCAATCGAATCAACCGGTACAATCATCAATAAGCTGGCAAACGGTTCCTGTGCCTCTTGAATATCGCCATTTGCGCTAAGTTTCATTGGTGTATCTATTTCAATAAGTTCACCCGACTTTGTTTTTACGCGATAGACTACATTAGGAACAGTGAGGATGAGATTTAAGTCATATTCGCGTTCAAGCCTTTCCTGAACAATCTCCATATGCAAAAGGCCCAAAAACCCGCAACGGAATCCTGCCCCGAAAGATTGTGAATTTTCAGGCTCAAAAACAAAAGAAGCATCGGAAAGTTTTAGTTTATCCATGGCATCGCGTAATTCCGGAAAATCCGCAGGATTAACCGGATAGATACCACAAAACACCAAAGGCTTTACCTTACGATAACCAGGCAAAGCCTGAGCGCATGGATTCTTCGGATCAGTAATCGTATCTCCGATAACTACCTCCCGGGGATCACGCATATTCGCAGTAAAGTACCCGACCTCTCCACAAGTTAAATTATCCACAGCAGAATATTTCAAATCCTTAAACACACCCAATTCTTCAATTTTATAGACTTTTCCCGTATGAAACATTTTTAACTGCGTCTTAGGGGTGATTACCCCGTCAATAACTTTCACAAAAACAACTACGCCTTTAAAAGCATCGAAACGGCAATCAAAAATTAAAGCCTTAAGTGCTCCATCTTCCTGTCCGCCAGGGCTGGGGATGGTTTCGATAATCCTATCCAAAATCTCAATAACCCCATTCCCTTCTTTAGCTGAAGCTAGAATAATTTCTTCTTCTTTAAAACCCAGAACAGTCTCTACCTGCGTTTTTACCCTAGGCACATCAGCAGAAACTAAATCTACCTTATTAATTACCGGAATAACATGAAGATTGTTATCTATAGCCAAATAATAATTCGCTACAGTTTGCGCCTCAATACCCTGACCGGCATCGATCACTAATACCGCACCTTCACACGCAGCTAAAGATTTAGATACTTCATAAGTAAAATCTACATGTCCCGGGGTATCAATAAGGTTTAAAATGTATTCTTGGTTAAATTTCTTAGAAAAATAATTTAATCTGACCATAGATGCCTTAATGGTAATGCCCCGCTCTTTTTCTAACTCCATATCATCTAAAAGTTGATCACCTTTATGCCGTTTAACCAAGTTAAACATTTTCTCAACTACTTGTTCTATAGAAAGATCTGTGGTATCAATATAAATTGCATCAGCTGCCTGACGTAAAGGTGAGGCTTGACGGGTTGAATCAATCTTATCCCGGTTAGCTAAATCCTTAGCTACTTCATTTTCGGCAACATTCTGGCCTAAACCTTTTAATTCCTTAAAACGGCGTTTTACCCGTTCATCTGCAGAAGCATCAATAAAAAACTTTTTCTGGGCATTAGGAAAAACCACGGTGCCAATATCCCGGCCATCTAAAACGCAATCTCCTTTTTGGCCAAACTCTCTTTGCATTTTCACTAATACTTGACGCACCTCTTTAATTTTAGCTATATCTGAAACAAATTGCGTAATTCTAGGCTGCCGAATCGCCAAAGAAACATCCTTTCCATCTAACATAACTGTCAGTGGACCGTCGGGATTATTAATTAAATCTATTTTAACCTTATCAGCCAAACGGATTATTTCTCCCTCATTATTTACCGGAATATTGCTTTCCAGGGCCTTTAGCGTCAAAGCCCGGTACATTGCTCCGGTATCAATATAAAGAAAACCCAGCCTTTTAGCTAAAATCTTAGCTACCGTGCTTTTCCCTGCACCAGCCGGGCCATCAATAGCAATAATCATTTTAATTTTTCTCTCTTTTGCTTAGCGGACACAAGAATTTTTACAAGTTGCCCTTTATTTTTACTGGCGAGGGCAAGTTTTAATGCGGCGAGCTTACTGTTAAAAACCGATAAAACATTTAACAAATTACTGCGATTGCTTAAGAATATCTCACTCCAAAGATTAGCATCCGAGCTGGAAATCCGGGTAGTATCTTTTAAGCCGGTAGAACCCAAATTCAAATATTGGCCAGGAACAGAACTAATCAAGCTAAACGCAACAGCATGAGGTAAATGGCTGGTAAACGCAAGAACCTGGTCATGTTTTTTTGCTGAAAGAATAATCACGCGTGCACCTAGTTTTTTCCACAACAATTTAACTTTATTTAGAACATTTTTTTTAGTTTTCGCTGTAGGCGTAATTATACAAATTGAACCTTTAAAAATATTCTCCTGTAAATTCAGGATGCCTTTTTTTTCCGAGCCAGCCAACGGATGGCAACCTAAAAAATTCGGAATAAATACGCCTACCTTAGAAACAATCCGCTCTTTGGTACTTCCAACATCAATAACAATACAACCCTGCTTAATTTTCTTTTCTATTTTTAAAGCAAAATCAATAATCGTATCAATAGGCGTAGCTAATACCACTAAATCTGCATCTGCCACCACATCCAAAGATAACCCAATTTGATCAATCGCTCCGGCTTTCTTGGCTAACCTGGCATTTTTTTGCTGCCGACTGAAACCAATAACCTGGGCAGCTAAATGCTGTTTCTTTAAGGCTAGACCTAAAGACCCTCCGATTAAACCTGTACCGATTATTACCACTTTGTTAAACATTTTCATGAAATTTTTCTCCCTACGCAATCAGCCAGACTTCTTAACTCTTTGACCAAATGATTGAATTTATCCGGGATAAGCGACTGGGCCCCGTCAGAAACTGCTTCTTCAGGATGATTATGCACCTCAATGATTAAACCATCCGCTCCGGCGGCAACCGCAGCCTTAGATAAAGCCGGCACCCAGCTCCATTTTCCAGCAGCATGTGACGGATCAATAATAATGGGTAAGTGTGAAAGTTGCTTGACTACCGCAACTGCGCTAATATCTAAAGTATTACGCGTAGAATCTTCAAAAGTGCGGATTCCTCTTTCACAAAGAATGACTGAAAAATTACCCCCGCTTAAAATATATTCAGCAGACATAAGCAGATCTTTAACTGTTGAAGCCATCCCCCGTTTTAAAACTACAGGTTTTTTTGTCGCACCCACCTCTTTTAAAAGATTAAAATTCTGCATATTACGGCAGCCGATTTGTAACACATCCACATAATCAGCAACTAAGCCAACATCACGGCTATCCATAACTTCACTGACCGTAACTAGACCTAATTCCTCGCCCACTTCTCTGAGCATCTGTAAACCAGCTTTTCCTAACCCCTGAAAACTATACGGGGATGTTCGCGGCTTAAAAGCACCACCACGCAACACGGTTGCTCCTGCCTTCTTAACTTCCCTGGCAATCTCAAATAAACTATCAATATTCTCAATAGTGCATGGACCAGCCATAACCACTATTTCTTTGCCGCCAATCTTTACCCCTTTGCCTAAATCGATAATTGAATCATCTTTCTTAAATTCACGGGAAACTAACCGAAACGGAGAAAGTACCGGAATAACATTTTCTACCCCAGGAAAAACCTCTAAAGGCGTAACACGCAACACATCCTCAGGACCAATAACGCCGATAATTGTTCTTTCTGACCCTTTAGAAACATGAGGAGTCAGCCCCAATAATTTTACTTTTTCAATAATATGGTCGACTTGTTCCTGGCTAGCACCAGGTTTTAGAACAATGATCATCGAGTCTTCTCCTTTATCACCTTACTAAGAACACGCAGGAACCTTTGGTTTTCCTTTAATGTGCCAATAGTCACGCGTATAAAATTTCTTAATCCATATTGGCTCATCTCCCGGACAATCACGCCAAATTTAAGCATCAACTTAAATACTTCCCGACTATCCGTGCCAGTATCAACTAATATAAAATTCGCTATTGAGGGCACATAGCCCACCCCCATTCTTGATAGTTGTTGGTAAATAAAATTTTTACCTTCTAAGGTTACGCGGCGGGTTTTCTTCAAGAAAACTTTATCATCCAAAGCAGCTAACCCGGCGACTTGAGCAAGAAGATTAGTATTAAATGGCTGCCTAACTTGCTCCATATAAGTAGCTAATTCCGGCGCAGCAAGCGCATACCCCAAGCGTAATCCCGCTAATCCATAAGCCTTAGAAAACGTCCTGAGGATAATTATATTCCTTTTTCTCTTTAGATAACTCAATGAATCAGGATAATCGTTTACATCAATAAAGGTATTATAAGCCTCATCAAAAACCACCACTATATCATCCGCAAGTGCGTTCATAAATTGCGCAACTTCTTCTCTGTTAACATAAGTCCCAGTGGGATTATTAGGATTAGCAATAAAAATTAATTTTGTTTTTTTATCGACCAATTTCAATAATGCATTTAGATCATACTTAAAGTAGCGTAAAGGCGCTTTTTTGACTTTGCGATCATTAACTTGAGCAACAATCTCATATTCTAGAAAAGTACTTTCCGAAGTAACAATATTTTCATCCGGTTCCACAAAAGTCTTAATTATTATATCGATTAATTCATCGGAACCGTTACCCAAAACAAAATTTTCAGGAATCAGCCCAAAAAACTTAGCCAGACGCTTTTTTAAATAAAAACCTTGCGCATCAGGATACCGATTAATACCGGATAATGCTTTTTTAATCGCGTTAATCGCCTTAGGAGATACTCCCAGCGGATTTTCATTAGACGCCAGCTTAATCACTTCTTTTAGCCCCAGTTGCCTTTTAGTTTCCTCAATCGGCTTACCGGGAACGTAAGGATTAATCAACAAAACACTTTTTCGAATTAATGATTTCATTCTTTGTTTATTCTCCAATAGGATAAGATCCTAATATTTTTAAATAACTACATTTGCATTCTAATTCCTTTAATGCTTTTTTAATTAAAGCGTCCTCCTGATGCCCTAAGATATCCACAAAAAAATAATATTCCCAGGCTTTCTTTTTCGATGGTCGGGATTCAATTTTCGTAAGATTAACCCCGTATTTACGAAACGGCAAAAGCATTTCATATAAAGCACCCACCCGGTCTTTAATCGAAAAAAACAGGCTGGTCTTATCTTTACCTGTGCGTGCAGCGACATTTTTGCCTACCACCAGAAAACGTGTAATATTATGCGCAGAATCTTGAATTCCGCTGGCTAATACCTTTAGTCCATAAACCTTAGAAGCTACGAGCGAAGCGATCGCTGCTGTATTCTTCTCTTGTTTAGCCATTTCCGCGCCCCGAGTAGTGCTAGATACATCTACTAATTGGGCATTGGGCAAATTTTTCTGCAGCCAAATCCGGCACTGCCCGAAAACCTGAGGGATAGAATAAACTACACGTATTCTATTCTTTGCACAATTCGCCAATAAATTATGGGTAACCTCTAAAATAACCTGCGAGCAGATTTTTAAATCTGAATCCACAAAAACATCCAAAGTATGACTAACTGCCCCCTCAATGGAATTCTCAATAGGCACAACCCCGTAGTCAGCACTGCCTTTTTCTACCTCAAGGAATACATCGGTAATATTATTACAGGCAATATAACTTACCTGGGAACCGAATTTTTTTATTGCCGCCAGATTAGTAAAGCTCGCCTGCGGCCCTAAATAAGCAATTTTTAAAGGTTTTTCTAAAGCTAAACTGGCAGACATAACCTCGCGGTAAATTGCTTCCAGTGCACTTTTTTTTAAAGGGCCTTTATTTAACCTAAAGATTCTTTTTAATACCTGCGCCTCTCTTTCCGGCACATAAATACTCTTACCGGCATTAATCTTAATCTTACCGATATCTTTAGTTGCCGCAGCACGCTGATTCAACAAATTAATCAGCTTATGATCGAGTAAATCAATTTTTTTACGCAACTTGTTCAGGCGCATTTTTAACCTCCAAATCTTCCTGGGTAATCGGCTCAATATCAGTTTGGCCTTCTTTTTCTTGGGCCAAAACCGTAAAATCTTCCATTTTAGGTAAATCCTGAAGAGACTTTAAACCAAAATGCTCCAGGAATTCCCGGGTAGTACCGAAAACAAAAGGCCTGCCGGGAATTTTCTTTCTACCGCAAATACGAATTAAATTTTTATCCAACAGGCTTTTCATTACCCCATCCACATTTACATTTCTTAAAGATTCAATTTCCGCCTTAGTTAACGGTTGCTTATAGGCAATAATGGCTAAAGATTCAAGCGCGGGCTTAGAAAGTTTATCACTATAACGATTCTTAAAAAGTTTCTTTAAAAACTGGGCAAAATTACTGCTGGTAATCATCTGAAACCCACCGGCGATCTCTACAATCCGGATACCCCTGCCTTGACCTTCATATTCATTTTTTAAATCAGTAATAATTTTATTAATGGTAGCTGCGTCCAGATCGCCTAATACCTTTTTTAACTGATCTGTAGTAATTGGTTTCTCCGAAGCAAAAATTAATGCTTCAATCGCTGATTTTAAATTATTATTCTCATCCATATTTTAGCTGTTGTCCCTTTTTTGTTTGTAAACTAAGTTTAACAATTCTTCTGTTGTTTTTACCTGAGAATTTACTTCTAAAACTTTCTTGATCATCCCCAAAGCTTCACTTCTCTTATATTCTAACTGCAGTAAAACATCTAAAGCTTCCTCGGTTATATTTTTAGCTACAACCTTCTCTCCAACCGCATGGTCTTGTATCAACCCGAATTTGCCTACTTTATTTTGTAACTTAGCCACAATCTCTTTTGCTCTCTGCTCGCCAATACCAGGAAGAGATTTTAAAGAAACCAAATCACCTTCGTCAATAGCTTTAGCGATTAAAGAAATAGGTCTATTCAAAGCTTTAAGCGCAGCGCGCGGACCAATACCGGAAACAGTGATAAAAATCTCAAAAAAATCTTTTTCCACCTGATATAAAAATCCGATAAGAATAGGCGTGCTTTTGGTTTGTTCAACCTGATAGTAATGGTAGGTTAACAGGGAAATTTTACCGTCTGGCTTTGTCGCTGCTTCTACTCCTTGCATAACACAGGCAGGAATAAAAACCTCATAACTTAAGCCCCCTAAATCCAGAACTAAGTAGTTAGGTCCCTTTTCCGTAATCAAACCTGAAATTCGAGAAATCATAATTTTGCTTTTACAATATAACTGTGCGCTATCGCTAACGCCAAAGCGTCAGTAACATCCATATAGGCAGTTAAAGTTTTCAATCCCAGCGTATGCGTTACCATTCTTTGCACCTGAGACTTAGAAGCTAAACCTTTTCCAACTATAGCTTTTTTTATGCGTGTGGCAGAATATTCAAAAAAAGGCAATCCTGCCGTAAAAGCCGCTAAACAAATTACGCCCCGGGCTTGGCCTAAAATACAAGCAGTTGCCGGATGTTTATAATGTGAATATATTTTTTCAAGTACCAGGCAATCTGCTTTTGTATCGCTAACTAATTTAAGCACACCCTGGTATATTTTATTTAACCTTAATGGAACAGCTTCCTTGGCAGTAGTTTTTATAATCCCCGCCTCAATTAAGGCTAAAGATCCCTTATTTACCTGAATAACCCCATAACCACTAATTGCTAAAGCAGGGTCAATTCCAACAATTATCATTCTTCAGAAGCAACCTCATCTAAAATCTCATCCGGAATATCAAAATTAGCATAAACCTGCTGAACATCATCGTGATCTTCCAGGGTTTCCACCAGCGCTAAAACCTGTTTTGCTTCATGCCCGGTGACCTTAATGGTTGAGGACGGAATCATGGTTAATTCCGCATCCTCCCACTTAATCCCTTTATCCTGGAGGGCCTGTTTGACTTTTTCTAAATCGGCAATCGCAGTATAGATCTCATAGACATCGTCTTCATGCTTCATATCTTCAGCTCCGGCATCCAAAACGATATTCATCAACTCGTCCTCTTTAATAGCATCTTTAGCCACCGAGACATAGCCTTTTTGCGTAAACATCCAACTTACCGAACCAGCCCCGGCCATATTACCGCCTTTTTTCGACATGATATTGCGAATCTCAGCGGTAGTACGATTTTTATTATCCGTAAGTGAATCAATTAAAATCGCTACACCTCCCGGGCCGTAAGCCTCATACATTACTGCCTCATAGACTATCCCAGGAAGTTCACCGGTCCCACGCTTAATTGCCATCTTCACATTATCCGAAGGCATATTTGCTTTTTTGGCTTTTTCCATTATGGCGCGTAAACGGGGGTTAGAATCAGGATTACCCCCTCCGTCCCTGGCAACTACGACTAATTCTTTAATAATCTTAGTAAAAGTTGCGCCACGTTTAGCGTCGGCTATACCCTTTTTCCCTTTATTCGTCTTCCACTTCGAATGACCTGACATAACTTCCTCCTTAATATTTTTATCCAAAACCCTCGGGAACGTAGTGAACGAGGGTTCACCTTAATTTTATTCACAAAATCCCTGACGAGTGTAACGAGTCAGGGATCTCATCCTATCGATTTAATTTTCTACATTTAAAAAGCAGGCAGAATAAGCCGGGTTCTGTCTTGATGCGAATTCGCGCATCGATTAGTGGCTATTCCTCTCAATTCCCGCGTTACCACGGTAACTTTAGCAGTTTACCCGAGATTATCTCCTGTTTAAAAACAGGAATCGCGCTGGATCAGCACTCATCTCCTATTCTACCTTGCTCCACGTAGAGATTGCCGCGTTTCACCTCGCAGCTTTTTCAAGCTGCTACTCGTCTCTGTGGCTCTTCCGCCACAAATCGTGTCGGTTCCGTTAAACTTTAACGGAAAATCCTTCGTATACATTACATATACGAGACGGGAATTACCCGTTACGTTATCCTCTGGAGCCCGGACTTTCCTCCCCGCATCCGACAATTGGATACAGAGCAGCCACATTCTGCCTGCTTATATCAAACCTTCTTTAATGTTGCATTCACTGCCTGTGTTGCCAATTTATCCGCCAAGCTGTTTTCTTCCCTGGGGATATGATTAATTAAAACTTTTTCAAAACCCGTCAAAAGATGTACTGCCCGGTTATATAAATTAATTATACCCGGATGCTTAACTTTATAAATTTTATTTAATTGCCTGGCTAAAAGCTGGCTATCAGTATTAATTTTTAAACTCTTAGCTTTTAATAACAGAGCTTCTTCAAGTGCATAAATAAGAGCAGTATATTCAGCAACATTATTTGTAGCTATACCAATATAATTTGAAACACTTTTAATCCGTAAACCATTTTGATAAATAACCACCCCTACCCCACTATGCCCAGGATTACCCTGAGAAGCACCATCAATATAAATTTCAAGATGGATCATTATTCAATATAAAGAATACGGTTACAGACTTCACAAGTAATAATATGTTCATACATTCTAATCAGATTGATTACCTGAGGAGGTACTAACATATGACACCCACCACAGGAATTATCCTTAACCCTGACAATAGCTAAACCATCGCGGCTATGCAGAATCCTTTCATACTCCTGCAGCATTTTAGGGTCGATACTAGGAATAACCTGTTTTCTTTGCGCATCTAGCTGGCTTAAACGGCCGGTTATTTCTTCACCACGCAACTCTACCGCTTTTTTCTGCTGAAGAAAAACCCTTTCTTCTTCTTTTAATCTTAAATTCTCGGCATCAATCTGGACTTTAATTTTGTCTGATTCCTCAAATAAAATCAGGATTTTTTCTTCAATTACTGAACCATCAGCTTTCACATCTGCAATCTGCTGCTGCATAGCTTGAAACTCTTTGTTTGTTTTTAATGAAAAAAGCTGCCCGCTTAATTTCTTTACTCCTTCAGCATTGGTCGCCAGCTCTAATTCACTTTCTTTACGTTGCTTCTGTAAATCTAAAGATTTCTTCTCCAGCTCCGCTAAACCTTGCTTCTTGAGTTCAAAAGCAGCCTCAAGCACCCTAATCTCTTGAGGCTTAGTTGCCTTTTCGTTGCCCAAAGCATAAATCTGGCTGTCTAAATCTTGTAATTTTACTAAACTGGTAATCTGGGTTTTTAAATCCATGTTTGGCAATTTATCTCCCTTAAATTCTTATCGGGTTCGCCACGTTTTGTGGAAGAAACTTAAACCTCGTCATTTTTAATAATGGGCGATAGAGGATTCGGACCTCTGACCTCTACAATGTGAATGTAGCGCTCTAACCAACTGAGCCAATCGCCCATAACAAAATTAAAAAATGGGCCCACAGGGACTCGAACCCCGGACCAATTGATTATGAGTCAACTGCTCTAACCGACTGAGCTATGGGCCCCGAAAATAGCTTTTGCTGCCCAAATAGAGTTTAATAAAATTACAAATACTGAATTCAAGTAATTTTATGCTATCGGACTGGCTCTAAAATAATACTATATGATACTATTTTTAGGGATTTTTGGCAAGCTAAAACTTCTTAAATTTCAATAAGTAATTTTATCTTTTCTTATCGACCACTTTAAGGAAAGCGCTGACAATACGAGGGTCAAATTGAGTGCCGGAAGATTTTTTAATGATTTCTATGGCTGCGCTCTTAGTAAACGCCTTATGGTAAGGGCGATCGCTGATTAAAGCCTGATAAACATCCGCAATCGCAATTACTCTGGCGCCCAGAGGAATATCTTCACCTCTTATACCACTAGGATAACCTTTACCATCCCAGCGTTCATGGTGGTAAAAAATAAATGGAATCAGGTCATGTAAAAACTGAATTGGCCTGATAATATCTGCGCCAATCTGAGGATGCCGCTTAATTTCTTCAAACTCCTTTTTATTAAGCTTGCCTTTTTTAAGCAAAATATTCTCGCTGATACCGATCTTTCCCAAATCATGCAGCATTGCCGCCTGCTTAATTAATTCTATATCTTCTTTAGGTAAATTCAGCTCTTTAGCTACTTCGGTAGCAAAATGCACGGTATTTTCCACATGCTCACCGGTGTAATGATCTTTTAATTCCAGAGTTTTTGCAAAAGCAAAAATTGATTCACTTAATCCCTGTTTTGATTGTTTATGTAATTTATCAATCGTGTTTTTCAAACTCTTTATTCCCACTACTCTGGATACCTTTTCCACGCTCTTACTAAACAAACTTTTTACATCCATTGAAGAAAAAACCCGGTTTAATTTAACGCTATGTTTTTTATTACCAAAATTAATGAAATTTAAAGAATCCAGTAATCTTTGTGCCATATTAAAAGCAATATTGCGGTTTAATCGGGGAGAAATAACAATAAATTCTTCACCGCTATAGCGAACAAGTATATCGTAACGCCTAATCATCCGCTTAAGTTGCTTAGACAGCTGTTTTAACACCAAATCTCCAAAAGCAATACCATAAACATCATTAATTGATTTAAAGTAATCTACATCAAGCATAATTACTGCTAAATTCTGGGCATACCTTCTGGCTTGGTGAAACTCCACTTCAATAACTTCCTGCAAATAACGATAATTATACAACCCAGTATGTGCGTCAATCAGGGAAATACTTTTTAATTTTTCGTTGGTTTTAATTAATTCGCGATTTAACTTACTTTTTTCCAATTCCGAAGTTTTACAACGATTTGTTTCCTGTAAAAGTTCTTTAGTGCGCTCACCTACCAACTGCTCTAAATCATCACGATAACGCTTCAGTTCTTCATCAACTTTCTTTTTTTGCGTAATGTCCGCATTTACTTCTGCCACCAACCAATCACCATTTTTATCCTGATATGGTATAGTAGTAACCTGGATCGGGCGATTGCCTTCTTTAACTAAAATTTCTTCACTCAACACTGTTTTTTTTGTTCTAAACGCCTCCTCAATTGCACAGGTTGCACATTGACTTTTACGCCCCATAAAATAATCAAAACATTTTTTACCGTGCCAATCCCCATAGACACTAGCCCAAGCCGGATCAACATAGCGCAGATTATAATCTTTATCGATAATATCTAATCCGGTTTTAGTTACACCCAGAGTAAACTCCAGCTGCTGATAGAGAAGGTTAGCTTTTTCTTCAGCTTCTTTTCTAGATGCGATTTCTAGTTCCAGTGATTTTGTCCGCTCTTCTACTAAAACCTCCAACTTCTCATGATATACTTTAAGCTCATTTTCGTAATCCTTGCTTTTACTCACATCTTCCATGCAACCCAACATACGATAAGGTTTATTATTCTTATCTTTTAGAAACATCCCCCGGTCTTTTATATAAATATAGCTCTTGTTTTTCCGTATAAAACGATATTCTACTTCGTAATTATCTCCAGATTTAATTGCTTGATTTAATAAATCAATAGCTGGTTTACGGTCTTGAGGATGAATCATTTCTTCCCAACGGACAAGATCTACTTTAGAAAATTCATCTTTAGTAAACCCGGTAATTTGCTCAATTAACCCGCTCCAAACTATTTCCTGCGTAGCTATATTTAAATCATAAATTAGCTGGCGGGTTTGTTCGGTTACCAACCGATAACGTTCCTCGGCAATTACTAATTGTTCGTCTTTCTCTTTTTGCAAAGTAACGTCCTCAAAATTTCCTAAAATACACTCTCGGTTATTTAAAGTTAATTTTGAAGAGGTAATATTAGCAAAAAAAATACTTCCGTCTTTTTTCTTAACCGGCAATCCTTTGATGATAAAACCTATACCTTTTTTTAACAGATCAAACTGTTCGTTAACTAAAGACAAATCTCTTTCTGGATGAATATCTTTTATGGACATATGCGCCAGTTCGTCTTTAGTATACATCAGTAATTCTTCCATTACCCGGTTACTTAAAACAAACTCCTGGGTTCGCACATCAGCAACCAGCATCCCAACATTAGAATACTCAAAAATATTTTTAAATTTTTCCTCGCTCATCCGTAAAGCATCCTGAGCAGTTTTTTGCTCGGTGATATTACGCACATACTCGATTACGCCAATTAGTTCTTTTGTCTTTTCTTCAAACATAGGAAAACTATAAAGATCAAAATAACCTATCGTGTTACCATCCTTATCCTCCATAGGAATAACCGTACGTGCTGGCTTATGCGTTTTTAAAGTTTCTCTTACTGAACAAATTTCACAAGGTTTATTTCGATGATGATATGCTTGATAGCATTTTTTACCAACTAGGGGCACGCTATAATCAAACCATTTTTCCATAGCAGGATTAACCCGCACAATATTCAAATCCGTATCCAAAATAGATACCCCATCCATTATACTAACAAAAATATTTGTCAAAAAATTACCAACATGCGCCAATTCTTTTTGTGCATCCTGACTAACACGCATTTCTTTACGCAATATCTCATTGGCGCTGGCTAACTCCGCAGTCCTCACTTTAACCCGAAGCTCAAGTTCTGCGCGAATATCATTTAACCTCTCTGTTTCGCTTTTATGCAGCGTAATATTTCTAGCAATCCCGGTTGTGCCGATTACATTCCCATGATCATCAAAAAAAGGAGTTTTAATTGTTTCAATCCATTGCTCGCCGGTATCCTGGTATAGAATTTTTTCCTGAACAATTTTGCGTTTCTTGCTTTTAATTACTTCTTGATCATCAGCACGGTAGTTTAAAGCCATCTCTTGCGGCCAAATGTCTAAATCCGTCTTACCGATAATTTCATTTATTTTAAAACCGCAAGCCTTAGCAAATGGTTCGTTAACCGCAATAAATTTACCTTGCAGATCTTTAAGCCAGGCAATATCCGGAATATTATCCAAAATAGCCTTCTGCTGAAACTCTACTTTACGCAGATGAGCAAGTGTAATTTCAAAATTATTTTCTTTGCCGTTTTCCATATTTAGTAATTAAAAATAAAAACAGCTCCCTTAATAAAGAAGCTGTTTTTAGACTCATTCTCAAAACAAGTCATTTTAAATTCCTTAAGTTAGATTAATCTATATATTAATATTCTCTCTGATGCGCTAAAGTCATGTCCATAAAAGTACGCAAACGCCGTGATCGAGACGGATGCCTGAGTTTTTTTAAAGCTTTAGCTTCAATCTGCCTGACTCTTTCACGGGTGACCTTAAAGACATTACCTACCTCTTCCAACGTACGCGCAGAACCATCATGGATGCCAAAACGCAGCACTAAAATCTTCTTCTCTCTTTCCGTTAATGTGCCCAAAGCAGAATTCATTTCATCCTTAAGCATGGAACGCACTGTTTCATTTGCCGGGGAAACGGCTTTTTTATCTTGGATAAAATCACCAAAATGAGTATCCCCTTCGTCGCCAATAGGCATCTGCAATGAAATAGGTTCTTGGGCAATCTTCAATATAGATTTTATCTTACCCTGAGGAAAACGCATTTTATGTGCGATTTCTTCAGGTGTTGGTTCGCGGCCATTTTTTTGCACAAAAACCCTGGAAAAACGAATTATTTTATTAATCGTCTCAGTCATATG
>JAPLLZ010000015.1 GCA_026387265.1 Candidatus Omnitrophota bacterium | reverse complement strand
ATGCTCCAACCCGCAGGATAAGCGCTAAGTCCTGTGCAGTTTGCGCATCAAACCTACCAGTAATTACTGCCTCACCTGAAGGAATAGCTTCCCTAATTCGCGGTGCAGACTGCACCTTACCATCTAAAACAATTGCCAAACGTTTACCAACATTGGCGGCAGTCACTTCTGCAAACTTCTTGGCTCCGGCGGCATTAAACTGCAAAGCAACAATCGGCTCATTAAATTGGCTCTGATCAAAACGCACTGAAGCATTGGTTAAAGCATCACCTACTAATACTGCTTGTTTCTCAAGCAATAGCGGCTCATTTTCATCCAAAGTATACTTTAATTCAAATCCTTCGGGGATTGTTCCATCAATTGCCTCTTTAAGCTTCTGGGTATCATTAGAAACTACTTTAAACTCCAGCATTGCGGTTTTACCAATCAATTCAATGGCACGCTGGCGGTCAGTAACTCCGGGCAACTGCACCACAATCTCATCTTCGCCTTGCTTTTGGATAGAAGTTTCTCTAACCCCAAACTCATCAATACGATTACGGATTACTTCCACCGCGCGGTCACAAGCATCAAGCTTAGCCTGCCCTTCAAGATGAGTAGTATCAACTTTAAGCAATAAATGCATCCCACCTTGTAAATCCAGGCCCAGGTTAATACGCTTTTCCAGAGGAAAAGTATAGTAGGCACATAAACCCACTACCCCTAAGATCAGCAATATTTTATAAATCAGTTTTCTTCCCATTATTTTAAACTCCTGTTTTTATGACCAGCGGCTTCTATTTAAAAATAAACTTAAGGTTTTTTAATATAAGCAACGCTGCTTTTTTCAATCTCCATTTTTACATTATCATCAATACGCAAACTTAAGGTCTTCTCTTTCACGTTAACCACAGTACCATGTATACCGCCTAAAGTTACTACTTCATCATTTTTATCAATACCCGTGAGCATCTTCTGATGCTCTTTATCTTTCAGTTTCTGCGGACGGATTAACAAAAAGTAAAAAATAATAAAAATTAAGGCTAACGGAAAAAGCTGAACTAAGGGATTAACTACTGCAGTAGACTGTGGCATGTCTTAAGCTCCTTTATTTAATTTCTTCAATAAACTTTTTACGGTTACGGATAATTGCGCGCCATTTTTTACCCACTCGGCAATCCGCTCCTTCTTCAGTACCGCTACCCCGGTGGTCGGCTTATAATACCCTAATTCTTCAATTATCCGGCTATCCCGGCCCATACGCTCATCAAAAACAGTAACCCGGAAATGAGGTTTGCCTTTAGGATTTTTACCGATTCTTCTTAAACGAATATGTACTGCCATGGTGTTCCTCCTTTAAATGAGCCCTTCACTGATTTACTAGATAAATCAGTGAAGGACGAATTTATCCTGAACCTACGAGAAAATCCCAGAGAATTTTCGAGTGATTTAGCACAGGATCTTTGTCTATTCCGCCGAATACTTCTTGAGGCGGAACTTTTCTTGTTATTAAAAATTCTACCTTCTGATTGCTTCAATTAAAGCTTTAGCTTTATTCACTGATTCCTGATATTCTTTCTCCGGAACAGAATCAGCGACAATCCCTCCCCCTGCCTGCACATAAGCAAAACCATCCTTAAATACTATTGTGCGAATAGCAATACAAGTATCCAAATTATGCGAAAAACTAAAATATCCGATTGCCCCGGCATATAAAGAACGCCTTAAATTCTCCAACTCATCAATAATCTGCATCGCGCGGATCTTAGGGCTTCCGGAAACTGTGCCAGCCGGGAAGGCTGCTTTTAATACATCATAGATATCAAACCTTTTTTTGTCAAGCACAGCGCTAACTTCACTAACCAAATGCATAACATGAGAATATTTTTCTACGCGCATAAAATCATCAACCTTAACCTGCCCAAGCTTACTAATCCTGCCCAAATCATTACGCCCCAAATCCACCAACATTAAATGCTCAGCTCTTTCTTTCTCATCAGCTAAAAGCTCTTTTTCCAACAGGCTATCTTCTTTCTTATCTTTCCCACGCCGGCGCGTTCCGGCGATCGGTCGAGTCTGAACTAAACCGTCTTCACAGCGCACAAGTATCTCAGGGCTAGAACCAACAATAGAAAAATCTTTAAGTTTTAAATAATACATATAGGGTGAGGGATTAAGGCTGCGTAAAGACCGATAAATTGCAAAATCATTCTTGCGCGTCTTAACCTTGAAACGCTGAGACAAAACTACCTGAATAATATCTCCCTTTTTTATATATTCCTTTCCCCGCTTAACCATGCGCACAAATTCTGATTGCTTAAGATTACTGCTTACCGCTAATTTTCCGGGCCGGTTTATGCTATTTTGAAGAATTAAAGATTTATTAAAATTCCGGTGAATTTGATCAATCTTTTTGATTGCCTTTACATAAAGCTGCTTTTTCTTAAGCAGACTGGCCCCCTCGGGCAAAATAATATTACTTAAAATTTTAATTGTATGATTAAGCCGGTCAAAAATCAAAAGAGTATCCGTCAAGATTAAAAGAATATCCGGAATTTTTAAATGATCCTTATTTTTATCCGGGATATTCTCAAAAAACCTTACTGTATCGTATCCAATATACCCCAACAATCCTCCATAAAAACGCGGCAGGCCAGGTACTTCTACACTTTTAAAATTCTGCATTATCTTCTTAACTTCATCCAGCGGTGATCCTTGAGCAATAAAATTACTTTTCTTATTTTTCTCAGGATGAAAAATTTCAATTCTTCTGCCCTGGCTTTTAAAAATTAAACTGGGATTTGTACCTAAAAATGAAAACCGGGCAATCTTTTCCTGCCCCTCAACGGATTCCAAAAGGAACGAATAATCTCCTTTTTCCATTTTTAAAAAAGCAGAAACCGGAGTGTCCAAATCAGCATTAATCTCCAAATAAACCGGAATAACATTGCCTTTCTGGCTAAGTTTTAAAAATTCATGCAAATTTGGTGTACAAATCACAGACATTGTAATCAACTGCCCTAATATTATTTTATCTTCCTATAAAAACAGCTTCTCTTGCCCGTATGACAAGCTTTACCAACCTGGCGCACTTTAATTAAAAGCGTATCCAAATCACAATCATAAGCCACAGATTTAACAAATTGAAAATGACCGCTGGTTAAACCTTTAACCCAATACTCTTTCCTTGAGCGGGACCAAAAACAAGTTTTTCCTAATTTTAAGGTACGGCGTAACGATTCTTTATTCATATAAGCCAGCATTAGCACTTCACTATTTTTATAATCCTGAATAATTGCCGGGATTAAGCCATTCTTATCGAATTTTAGACTTCCTAACTTAAACACTGCTTTCTTCACTTAACTTCCCCCTTTTTAAATTAAACCCTAAATCTTAAACTCTAAATCCTAAACAAATCCGAAACTCGAAATCATAAACAAACTCTAAATCCTAAACTCGAAATTTTAAAAGCAATGTTTCAAATTTATAGTTTCGAGTTTGTTTAGAGTTTAGGATTTCGTGTTTAGGATTTATCATTCTTAACTTAATCTTACCGCTATTCCTTTTTCTTTTAAATATTTCTTTACCTGTTGAACATTCAACTCCTGATAGTGAAAAAGCGAAGCCGCCAAAGCCGCATCCGCGCCAGCCTTTACAAAAACATTATAAAAATCCTCTAAAACACCTGCTCCTCCGGAAGCAATCACCGGAATATTAACTTTTTGAGTAATCGCTCTAGTCAACTCCAGATCATAACCATTCTTAGTACCATCACAATCCATACTAGTAAGCAATATTTCCCCTGCGCCCAGCCTGGCAACCTTCTCTGCCCAAACCAAAGCATCGATACCAGTAGGAGTACGCCCTCCGTTAATAAATACTTCCCAGTGATCAAGTTGTTTTTTTGCATCTATTGCAACTACAATACACTGGTTGCCGAACCTTTTAGCAGCAGAACTAATTAATTCCGGAAATTTTACTGCCTGAGTATTAACGGAAACTTTTTCCGCCCCGGCATTTAAAAGATTGCGGATATCGCTAATCTCGCCAATGCCTCCGCCGACAGTAAAAGGCATAAAAATGTTCGCGGCGATTTTTTCAACTAATTCTACCAAGGTCTTTCTTTTTTCAAAACTAGCAGTAATATCCAAAAAGACTAGTTCATCAGCACCCTGCTGATCATAAACCTTAGCCACTTCAACTGGATCGCCAGCATCACGCAAGCCCAAGAATTTCACTCCTTTGACTACGCGGCCTTCTTTAATATCCAAACATGGAATAATGCGCTTGCTTAACATTTAATAAACACATTGACCTATGTGCTACTTACGCTCCATAAGTCAATGCGCAGATTAATCCAGCCCTAAGCATGCCTTCTTATGAATAAAACAGTTAAGAAAACACTGCTTAAATATATTACAAAGCTGAATAAAGTTATTTAACCTTACTCTCTAAATATTCTTTTAAAACCGCCCAAGTTTTCTTTCCCACTCTACCATCAGCAGAAAGATTATTCGCTTTCTGGAAATCTCTGACGGCCTGACGCGTTTGCTGCCCCATCTTTCCATCTACTTCACCTTGAAAATAACCGGCATTTTTTAAAGCTGTTTGTATCATTTTGACATCAAAGTGCTGCTTGGTTTCAACAACGCTAGGAGCAGCTTCCTGACCATCCTTATTCATAGATTCCTTTAAAGCATTTAATTCATTATCTTTATCAGTTAATTGCGCTTCTAATGCTGAAATCTTATTACGTAATCCCTGATTAGACAGTTCATCATTCTTACTCATCGTAGCACATCCGTTTAAAACAAAAATACCAACCGCTATTACACCTATCCCCAACATCTTTCTTACCATTTTTCCTCCCCTTTCGTTAGTTATAATAGAACACCGCAGCTTTAAAACCAGATACCTATATTATTACCCGCCTACGCTTTTGCTTCGGCGGATCCGCCTTCAATACATCACAATGACATCCAGCGTAGCGCTTTATGCGCGAAGGCAGATAAATTAAACGCCTACTGCTTTCTGCGCTTCCACTAAAGTAAACTTACCTTCATACAAAGCTTTGCCGACAATTACCGCGGATACACCATGTTTTCCAAGCTTACTCAACTTACTTAAATCTTTCAAACTTGAAACCCCCCCTGAAGCAACAATACCTAACTTTGTTTCTCTAAACAGCTCTTTAAGACCGGCAATATTCGGGCCAGCTAAAGTTCCATCCTTAGAAATATCTGTATAGATTACCTGCTTAAAACCGATTGTTTTTAACTCTTTAGCAAAAACTAGCGTGGTTTTAGCTGCTGTGCAATTCCACCCTTGCGTCTGAACTTTTCCTTGTTTTGCATCAATACTAACAATAATTTTTTCTCTAAATTTTTTCCAGGCTTGCTTCAAAAATTTAGCATCATTAACTGCCCGAGTACCCAAAATCACCCTTTGCACCCCTAAATCCAATAACATGGATATTGTTTCAATACTTCTGACCCCGCCGCCAAATTCAACACCTATGCCTACCTGATCAATAATTTTTTTTAAAACTTCAATATTTTTAAGTGCACCGCTAGAAGCTCCATCTAAATCGACAATATGTAAAAATTTAGCGCCTTGCTTAACCCAATGCTTAGCTACCTTAACCGGATCAGCCGAATAGACCTTCTCCTGATTAAACTTTCCCTGAAAAAGCCTGACTACTTTACCGCCCCTTAAATCTATCGCTGGAATAATTAACATAGACCAATAAAATTCTTAATAATTTTTAATCCCACAGTTTGACTTTTTTCCGGATGAAACTGCACGCCATAAACATTGTCTTTGCATATAACACAACTAAACTCTACCCCGTAATCACAAGTTGCCGCAATCACGGTTTTATCGCTGGGTTCAGGATAATAAGAATGGCAAAAATAAACCTGGTCATTATCATTGATACCGCTTAATAAAAGGCATTTTTTATCTACAACCTTGCAATCATTCCACCCCATGTGTGGAATTTTTATACCGCCAGTAGAGCTGAATTTAACCACCTGGCCGCCTAAGATACCCAGGCCCTTGCTAACCTTAGCCTCCTGGCTGCTTTCCAGCAAAAGCTGCATCCCTAAACAAATTCCCAAAAATGGTTTTTTACATTTAACCTGTTCCTGGATAACACTAACTAAATCCAGTTTTTTTAATTCCAGCATCGCATCATCAAAAGCGCCGACTCCGGGCAGGATGAGTTTATCCGCCTTGCTAATCTGGTCTTTATTATTAGTGATGACCGGCTCAACGCCACAAACCTGGATCGCTTTGGCCACGCTATGAATATTACCCATACCATAGTCAATAATTGCGATCTTCATTAGTCAATCACACCTTTGGTCGAGGGAATACCTTTTCTGCGCGGGTCAATTCCGACAGCTTCAGACAGAGCCTTACCTAATGCTTTAAAAACCGGCTCCAAAGACGTATGTAAATCACTGCTAGGATTCTCTATTTTAATATTTAAATTCATTCCAAGCTGTTTGGCTAAAGCGTCAAAAAAATGTTCAGCATATTTAATTTCATAACCGTCTTGAGGTTTCGGAGGCGGATAAGTAGGCGTATGCACAACAATCAGCTTAAGAGACCCTCTACCGCTAATATCAAGAGTTACACTAGCAGTAACCTCTTCCATAGGTACAGCGGCAAAACCATTTCGATTAATCCCTGTCTTATCACCTAAAGCCTCTTTAAACGCCTGTCCCAGAACAATCCCCAGGTCTTCATTAGCATGATGAATATCCACCTTAAAATCCGCTTCTTTGGTAAAGACCTCTAAATCAAAATGCCCCCAAAAAGCAAACAACTCAAGCATATGATCCAGGAATCCTATGCCGGAATTAATTTTAGACTTACCTTCTCCATCAATATTTACACTGACCGTAATATCAGTTTCTCTGCTTTTACGATTCTTGGTTGTTGCTCTCATTATGCTACCCTTTCCACAATCACCCAACTAGTTCTTAAATAAATCTTGTCTTTACTGAATCCACATGTTTTTGCAGGCCTTCAATACCGGCAATTTTTTCTAAAGGCTCGCGTATCTTTTCCAATGCTTTTTTAGGATAGCTAATAATATGGATATTCTTAATAAAATCCATGACACCTAAACCGGAAAAAAACCTGGCAGTACCCTGCGTAGGTAAAACATGACTAGGCCCGGCTACATAATCCCCCAAAGCTACAGGGCTATAGGGGCCCAAAAATATTGCTCCGGCATTTTTTATATCCTTGAGCAACTTCTTAGGATTCTGTACCAATATTTCCAAATGCTCCGGGGCAATTTTATTGGCCACCTCAGTAGCCTGTTTTAAATTCTTAGTTAAAATAATATACCCATTATCACCATCTAGCTGAGCATTTACTTCTTTAGCTAAATCTTTAGAATTGGTAATTAATATCGCTAATCCTTTAGCATGTTCTGCCTGAGCACGTAAATCCGCCGCAATGAACTTAGGATCGCTAAAGCGATTGGCAATAATTACCAGTTCCGTAGGGCCGGCAATCATATCAATATCAACAATTCCAAAAACCTGCCGTTTTGCCTCACTTACATAAATATTACCCGGTCCGACGATTTTATCTACCTTAGGAATAGTCTTAGTTCCGTAAGCTAAAGCCGCAACACCTTGAGCTCCCCCTATCCGGTAAATTTCATCGACCTTTAAAAGATCAGCAACTACCAAGATATGTGGATTAATATACCCGTTTTTATCCGGGGGGCTGATCAAAACAATCTTTTTTACTCCAGCCAGCTTTGCCGGCAGTACCGTCATGTAAACCGTAGAAACCAGTGGTGCTGTTCCGGCAGGAATATAAATACCAACTTTTTCTAATGGCGTATAGTTCTCGCCTAAAACTATCCCATCAGCACCTTTCATTCTCCAGGATTTACGCAGTTGTTTCTTGTAAAAACGGTTTACGTTTTCAATAACTACCTTTAAGGAACTGACAAAGTGTGGGCTGATATTAGCATAAGCACCGCTAATTTCAATCTGAGAAACTTTTAACTGACGTTGATTTAATTTAACTTTATCAAATTTACGCGTATATTTAATTACCGCATCATCACCGATTAAACGCACATCATCAATGATTTTTCTGACTTTATCTTCAACGCGCGCCTGGCGCACCTGGCCACGATTATAAATCTTCTCAAGTTTTTTGCTCGTAAAACGGATTATTTTCATTTCCTGACTCTCTTTTCAATTATTTCGAGTTCGCTCGGAATGCCCCTGAGCGAAGCAAAACGCGTCATAACTTATTTATTATATCCTTTATTTTATCAAATGCCAGTGCAAAATTCTCCGGAGCATTTCCTCCAGCCTGAGCAAAATCATCCCTACCTCCGCCACTTCCGCCAATCAGCGCAGCAACCTGAAGAATAATACCTTTAGCACTTAACCCTTTTGCACATAAATCAGCGGTTAACCCAACTACCAGGGAAGCCTTACTGCCATCCTGTGAGCCTAAAACTACTACTGCCCGACTAGTCTCTTTTTTAATCATGTCCACCAAAAGCCGCAATGCTTGCAGATCTAAGTTACTTTCAACCGAAAAAACGGCATTCATCCCGTTTATCGTTACACTATTTTGAGAAAGCTCAGTGGATTTAGCAGGCAACAACTTATTTATTTCCATACTGCGCTTCTTTTCCTGAGCCTTCAACTCTTCCAACTTATTTTTCTTTCTGGATTCTTCAGCAGCTTTCTGTTCCTGATCTTTAATGAATTGCTCTGCCAATTTATCAGTAACTGCTTCAATCCTTCTTATACCACTAGCCACAGAACTCTCACTGATTATTTTAATTAGGCCAATCTGCTTAATATTAGTAAGATGCGTACCACCGCAAAGTTCCTTGGAAATATTCCCCACTGAAACTACGCGGACATTTTCACCGTACTTTTCTTCAAAGAAAGCCAGAGCTCCGGCTTGCTTTGCCTCTTTAAAACTCATCTCTTTAAAATCTACTGCCTGGCTCTCTTTAATATAGCTATTGGCTAACTCTTCAACCCTGGCTGTTTCTTCTTTGGATAATCCTTTGAAATGCGTAAAATCAAAACGAAGTTTCTCGGCATTAACTAAAGAACCCTGCTGCTGAACATGATTACCCAAAATTTGCCTTAAAGCTGCCTGCAATAAATGAGTCGCCGTATGGTTTTTAGCAATACAGAGCCGGCGTTCAATATTTATCTGCGCAGTAACTTTATCGCCTTTCTTAAATACACCGGAATTAATCTTACCGGCATGCAAAATAACATTATCGATTTTTTGCGTATCCGTAACCTCAAAAAGATTTTTACCGTTGATCAATTTTCCAATATCCCCGACCTGTCCACCGGACTCCGCATAAAATGGAGTCTGATCTAAAACAATCTGTAAATTATCTCCGGATGAAATCTCGCTTACTTCTTTACCCTCTTTCAGAATAACCAGAATACTAGCTTCTGAGGAATTATCTTGATAACCAATAAATTTACTAGCTTTGACTTTTATCTTTAAGCCTTTAGAACCAAATACATCGCCCTTCATGGCGCTGCCTGCTTTGGAACGCGCCTTCTGCTCCTCCATGGCTTGCTCAAACGCATCTTGAGAAAAACTTATCCCCTGTTTATCCAGCCATTGGCGAGTCAACTCCAGAGGAATACCATAAGTATCATGCAGCAAAAAAGCTATCTTGCCCACAGCCTTAGGATACGGCTTAGTCATAAACTCAGAAAATTTATCTTTAAACAATTCTTCGCTTGATCCAAGCACGCAAATAAAACTTTTCTCTTCACTCAGAATAATCTGGGCAATTTCTTCCCTGCGCTTAGTTAACTCCGGATAAGGTTTATACATTATTTCAGCCACGATTGCTACTAAACGATAGAGAAAAGGATCTTTAATACCCAAACTAATTAAATATAAACTAGCTTTACGAATTATTTTTCTTACTACATAGCCCCGACCTTCATTAGAAGGCAATATCCCATCAAAAATCGAAAATACCGTCGCTCTTAAATGATCAGCAACTGCATAAAGAAACTTCTGGCTATCTTTAGGATTTAATCCTACGTAGCGCTGAATCTCTTTGATCAGCGGCTGGAATAATTCTGTTTCAAAATTATTCTGCTTACCCTGCATAACCGCCGTCAATCTTTCTAAACCCATCCCCGTATCAATATTTTTATTAGGCAGTGGCTCTAAACTTCCATCCTCTTTGCGGTTAAACTGCGTAAAAACTAAGTTCCATATCTCAACAAATCTCCCGCAACTACAAGAAGGATCACAAATCTTTTCTTTACACCCCACATCAGCCCCGAAATCATAAAATATCTCTGAGCAAGGTCCACAAGGTCCATTAGGTCCTTTAGTTTTAGCCTCGGCCGGCCAAAAATTATCCTTATCCCCCAAGCGGACAATCTTTTTTTCCGGTATACCTACCTGATCCTTCCAAATATTATAGGCCTCATCATCATCTTGATAAACCGAAACCCACAACTTTTCCTGGTCTATCTTTAATTCTTTAGTCAAAAATTCCCAGGCCCAGGTAATGGCTTCTTTTTTAAAATAATCACCGAAAGAAAAATTCCCCAACATTTCGAAAAATGTATGGTGAGCGCTGGTTTTACCAACTTTATCTAAATCATCAGTACGCAAACAACGCTGAGAAGTGGTCGCACGCTTAAACCCGGAATCAAACCCCATAAATTCTTTTTTAAACTGATTCATTCCGGCAGGAGTGAACAATACCGTAGGATCATCCTTGGGCACCAAAGAATCACTATCAATTACTTTATGTTTTCTTGCTTTAAAAAAGGCAAGAAATTTATCTCTTAAAATATCAGCAGTCAACCAGTTATTCCTTTCTTACTAAAATTATAAAACTCTAAATTCTAAACCCTAAATCCGAAACTCAAATTTTAAAACTGGTGTTTTAAGTTTCAAGTTTATAGTTTCGAGTTTGTTTAGAGTTTAGGATTTCGGGTTTAAAATTTAACATGGTAAATTCAAATTCATAATTCTTTAACTACATCGCTTATAATATCCGGCGAGAACCCCCGGCGCATTAAATAACCATACACGCGCGCCTTGGCTTTAAGCGGATCTATATTTTTTAGCTTAGAAAATTTTTGCTGGGCTAATTGTTCAACAAGCTGGCGTTCGTTATAACACTCTTTTGCTTGGGCTAATGCCTCAGAAATAACCTCTTTATCTAGGCCTTTTTGCATCAGCTCTTGCCTGATTTTTCTTAATCCTAAAGGCCGTTTAAGCCGGCTGGACACCCAACCTCTGGCAAAAACTCGATCATCAATAAACTTTTTGTCTTTTAAAAAATTAACGGTAGCCTGGGCTAACTCCGTTGAAAAGCCTTTTTGCTTTAACCTTGCTTTTAGCTCATTTTCACTACGCAAGCGAAACTTAAGCAATAGAAAAGCATAAGCCCGGGCTTTTTCGGCATTATGGCTTTGGCTATTGGAAGCCAAACCATCGCCCGCTGGCTTACTCAGCGATGCTGGCTTTTTTACGGGCTGCTTTTTCAATATCTTCCTGTAGTTTCGGATTTTCTTTTAAAAATTTTATCGCCGCATCCCTACCCTGTCCGAGTTTTTTATCCTCAAACGAAAGCCAAGTACCACTTTTAGCAATTACTTCCAGAGTCACTGCCGCATCAATTACTGCACCGGTTTTGGCGATACCTTCATTATGCATAATATCAAACTCCGCCTCACGAAATGGAGGAGCAATCTTATTTTTAACTACCTTTACTCTGACATGATTACCAATAACCTTATCGCCTTCTTTTAAGTAAGCAATCCTGCGCACATCTAATCTTACTGATGAATAAAATTTTAATGCCCGGCCTCCCGGTGTAGTTTCAGGTGAACCAAACATCACGCCGATCTTCTCACGAAGCTGATTGATAAAAATTAACGTAGTACGGGATTTACTGATTGCTCCGGTCAACTTGCGCAGAGCCTGAGACATTAAACGCGCCTGAAGCCCCATATGCGAATCGCCCATCTCACCTTCAATTTCAGCACGCGGAGTTAATGCCGCTACTGAATCAATCACCACTAAATCAACTGCATTAGAGCGCACTAATGTTTCAGCAATCTCCAAAGCCTGCTCTCCGGTATCCGGCTGCGAAATTAAAAGATCGTCCAAATTTACTCCGATAATCTTAGCATATGTAGAATCAAAAGCATGTTCGGCATCAATAAATGCCGCTACCCCGCCCTTTTTCTGAATCTCCCGAATCGCCGTCAGGGTCAAAGTAGTTTTACCGGAAGCTTCCGGGCCAAATATTTCCACCACTCTACCACGAGGAAGCCCACCTATCCCCAAAGCTAGATCCAAAGTAAGTGCTCCTGTAGATATTGTTTCTACATTAGCCTTAACATGTGAACCTAATTTCATAATTGAGCCTTTACCAAACTGCTTCTCAATCTGAGCAAGCGCCAATTCCAACGCTTTATTACGATCTGAAGTCTCTTTTGCCTCTTCTTTTTTCTCTTTAACCACCATTCTAACCTCCAAGTTTTTAATTTAAGTGAATATTATAACCCGACCCCATTACACTGTCAAACGTTACTTTAAACTCTAAATTCTAAACGCTAAACTCTAAACAAACACAAAATTCTAAACTCAAAACTAAAAATTACCCAGAATTACTTACAATAGAACCGAATATCTTCATCAACTGAGTAGACT